>NZ_JBGCCT010000032.1 GCF_041260665.1 Catenulispora sp. GP43
ACAGCACGAGACGATCAACGATAGAACATCAACCGAGGACCCGGGCCTGAGGAAATAGGCCGACACAGCCCTGGGGAAAATCGCAGACGCCGACAGCCACAACCGCGAAACCCGTGAATGAGGGTTGTCCTTGCACGGCTGAGTCGAGCTGAACCGGGTGGCTAGGGATGTCGTGGTGGTTGAAACAGACTGTCATACCTGGTGAAACCTGGCTCATGACGCTGCCATCGGCTGGCTCCGACTGTCAAGTCGGACATCGAACGTGAGGAAGAGCCAGGCAATGCAGGCGGCAAGTTCAGCGGGCGATCTGCCGCCCGGCTGCCTGTCAGCGCTTTCAGCCCTCGTATATGTTGTTCGATCGTGACGCTCGCCTTCGCTGCGCGGCGCGATCACGGACTTCGTCGGTGATATCCGACGAGGTGGGCTGGCCGCGGTGGACACTCTGATTTGGGGGTGCATTCAAACTGTTGCAGGTCACTGCGGCGGCGGTGGATCGAGTTGAAGCACCGGACTTCATGACGCGGGTCTCCACTGAGGAAGGCGGGGAGATGACTGCTTACGTGCCCCACGAAGCGTGGAAGTTTGCCGTCGAACAGGCTGAGCACGAGCTCTACAGCACTACGGCCGTACTGGAGTTGTGTCGTGAATTCCATTGAAATCAACCGCAACAACAGCCCGAAGGTGCTCCGCCGACAGCCCCTTCGGCTACAACGGGTGACGTCGTTCGTGCCCGGAAGCCGATCCACCATCCCGGAGCTCGAGAATCGCTTTGGACTGAGCCGGAGCGAGATCAGACTTCTCACCTCGTTCCAGGGGCTGGATCAGATCGCGACGGCAGACGGTCTGCCCCTGCTCGACATGCTCACCGCTGCCGGAGAGGCGGCACTCGACGAGTGCGGCGATGTACGGTATTTGATTCACGCGCACACCAACCAACACCTCGCTGCTCCCGCCGAGCGCACAATGGACGTCCTGCGGTCGCGGTTGCGGCTTGATCAAGCACGGGCCTTCTCCATCTGCCACCAGGGCTGTGTCATCGGCCTGACCGCCCTGAGGTTGGCCCAAAGCCTGCTTGTCGCGGAACCTCCGGGCAGCACGGCGCTGCTCCTGATAGGCGAGAAGGCACTATCGCCGGTCCTGCAGTACATTCCCCAGACTTCGGTGATGGGTGAAGCGATCGCCGCGGTCCTAGTGGGGTTGGACGGCACGGGTGATCTGCTCATAGGAGCAGCCCACCGTGCTCTCGGCGAGTACTACGAGTCCTTGTATATGTCGAAGGAGACGTTGCGGCGGTACCGACGGACCTACACCTCCGAGATGATCGCCACGATGCTCGACGCACTGAACGATGCCGACGTCACCTGGGACGATATCGACATTATTCTTCCACACAATGCGAACCGTAACTCCTGGACCACCGTCGCGCGCGAGATCGACTATCCCGTGAACCGGATCTATCTTGACAACATACCCAAACTCGGGCACTGCTACGGCGCGGATCCGTTTCTGAACCTCATCGCCGCTCGTGCCGAGTCCAGGATCAGTCCCGGACGCACCATCCTTGCCGCGTCCGCAGGACAAGGCGGCACCTTTTCCGCGGCCGTTCTGGTGACGGACGATGGAGCCGTATGAGATGGGCATGTACCGCACGACCTCTACCACCGAAACCGGCTGTAAAGAACCCCTAGACGCGGGCGTGCCGGACCCGAAGCCCTTGAGTCTGCCCCTTCGGGCGGCGGACTCAAGGGCCGTCACCCACGTACATGCATTGGAGCAGCGATGAAACATTTGCTGGCTGGCGATGACGGTGCTGTCGCCGCTCAGGATCGTCGAAGGGATCGCGCAACGCTGCGGCTCAGCCGGCCCATCGCACGTAGCTTCCCTTCCCGGCGGCCAGAGCCGCTCAGGGATTTGGACCGCAGGATCTTCGAGGATCTCTCGAAGTCCTTCGGCGAGTTGCTGGACGATGAGCTTTATGCGCGGGGCGGCGGGCACTCCTTTATCGATATGGCCGGCGAACTGCTGGACAGCCTCGACGGGCCGCTTCCTCCTCTCGAAAGGCTCTTACTCGCCTACCACATATTCGACTCGTGCCCTCTCGAGGTAGCGGGCTGCTATATCGCCAACCGGTACCCAGGTGCACCGGAGGTGCACTCCGTGTCGGGGCAGGGTGTGGGCGCCGGCTTCACGGCGTTGCGGATCCTCCAAGCCCCATCCCGAGCCGCGCCCGAGAAGGGCGCAGTACTGGTGATCGACCAAACGACGCTGCCGTTCCGCGACAGGGATCTGCATTCCGACCCGATCATCGATGCCGCGGTCTTGCTGACCAGCGGAGATGCGGACGCTATGCTCGAACTCGAATCGTTGACTGAGGGCATTGCCCTGGATCCGGGCACAGCGCTGCGTGCGCACGCGGCCCAGGACCCGGACCTCTTGATCATCATGGGTCGCGAACTGTGCAAGAGGCTCCGCCCTCTGTCCAACGGAGATTTCGGGACCCAGTTTGTCGCGGGGGCTGCCGACCAACTCTGCACGAGCGCCTGGGCGGCATTGGCGGACCATTGGGATCCCGATCGTCGCATCCTCGTGGCCGATTTCGATCCGTGCGCCGAGCGGCTGTTCGAAGCGTGGCTGCGCCCTGTGAGCTGCTGGTGAACTACCAGTTCGACTGCTCGGAATGTTGCGTGCGGCAATGCACATTGGGTCGCAGAGCGCGTGCATCATGTAGTGGTAGTACGACATCGGGCCGGGGCGTGTGGACGATCACCTATTTCGGGTCTGGCAACGATCACATGACGTCTACGGCGTCAGGAGGATGCGGCGCCTGAGGAGATCGAAGTCGGCCCTGCCGTAGCACTGGCGTTTGAGAGCTTTAGAAGTTACGACTCCTTTGACGGCACCGGAGTTGTGAACCGCACCGGGACTATGCCATGCTCCTCCGTTTGACAGCCAGGTCAGAGGACGGCCCTGACCCGACTGTCAAAGCCATGACCGTGGCGCCAACCCGGGGCGCTTCACCTGTTCCTGATCATTTGGGCTGTAGACGTCGGCACCGCAGCGGTCGGCACGTTGGTGCTGGCCGCCGCCATCTACCTCAAGCTCCGGCAACAACACCCGACCAGTTCCGAACAGGACGTTCAGGCAGTACCTTCAGCCCACTAGATCGGGCAGGGGGAAACGTGCGGATCAGCATGAAGGTCGCACCAGGTGTGCGCGTCTCAGGCCGGCTCGGCGGCCGACACCATCATCACCGCCACGGCGTACGCCTTGCCGGGAACCGTCAGCCGCGGCCCTGGCTGTACTCCATACCGCCGTGGCGGCTCAGCCGCATCTACGGCCTGTCTGGGCTGTTCCTCGCCATGCTCTACGCCTTCGCATGGATGATGGAGTTCGAGCTCTGGCTGTGCATCTGGTTCTACTACGGCTTGTTCCTGGCGTTGCGCTGGTGCTGGCGGCACAACCCGATCGGGCAGACCGTCGACACCGCGTCGGCGCGCCGGGGACGGCAGCAGCGGCCGGCCTACGACCCGCACGCGGCACCGCAGCAGTACTACGACCTTCGCGACCTCGACCAGCGTTAGCTGTTGCCAAGTACACGGTCCAGCCAGCAGGGATCAACGACGCCAGGGGGTCACATGGAGCGGAGCAATCGCGGGGCGCAGTTCGGACGACGTTTTTGTGCAGTCCCTACGTGCGCGCTGGTGCTGGCCTTGGCGGCGTGCTCAGGTGGCTCCGGCAGCGCAGCAGCCCGAGCTTCATCAGCGCCTGCAGCAGCCGCAACATCGGCGCCGCAAAGCACAACGGCGGTATCGACCCCCGTGTCTGCTTCGACGCAGAGTTCCACCCCAACCGTCCCGCCGAGCAGTAGCGGCAGTGAGTGGAAGCTCGGAGCTACGCAAGTTCTGAGCGACTCCGGCGTGGAAATTTCGTTCACCGTCAGCAACTACTCCAGTCGCCGTGCCGGTGCCAACGCCGAGTTGTTGTCCGCCGATGCCCGCATCGCGACGGTCGCTGTTAAGGCCTGTCTCAAGTCCAGCGCCGACGGCAGCCCGGTGGGGTTCAGCTGGCAGGATTGGTCTCTGCTGTTCAGCGACGACACAACCGCGGATCCGCTCAGCGCTTGGTCTCCTAGGGACTTCCCTTCCGCGCTCTACCCCAACGACGACACCAAGGCGGTGCCGGTGGGTGAGTGCCGGTCGGGTCTCGTCCCGTTCGATGTTCCTGCAGCGCAGTCGGGCGACCCCGTGAAGGTGATCTATTCCGTCAACGGGCAGACGTTGGAGTGGAACCGCTGAGCACGCGCGGTTGAGACCTCACATGGGGAACAATCTGGCGCCATGACGAAATGCTCTACGTGCCACCAGAGCTACGACGAGGCCGATCCCGAGGCGGTTAAGCACCACGCGGAGCCGTACTACTGCAATCAGACCCACCGGTGTCATCGGTGCTACGGCAGGCCTAGCTGCTACACGTGCACTAGTTCCTTCTGCTTCTGCACTGGCGGCCACTGAGACAAGAGACGGCGTCCCTTAGTCCGCCAGGGCGGCGCCGAGGACCTACACCGGGGAGGCGTCCTGCCGGCCGTGCATTCGGTCGTATCGCTCGCGACGGTCCTGTTCTGGCTCACGGTCGGGTACCACGTGATCGCCTTCGTGAAGGACGAGGAGTCGTTCGTCGCGAACTGGCGGAACTACAAGGCGAGGCCGACCGGCGCGAACCTGGTTCGTCTGCTGGTCGCCGAAGGCGTGTTCATCGAGGATCTGGGGCTCGCCGCGTGACTGATGAGCGGCCGAGGTCTTGGCCGCGCTCATCATGCAGAGGCCCTGGCACCGCGTTGCGATGCCGGGGCCTGTTCGCGTCACCGGGTCCCCCAGTCCGGTGGCGGCGTGTTCAGAGGCCGGCCGCTGCCACCCGGGCCTCGATCTCCTCCTCGGCCTGGCAGGGCCCGACCAGAATCTCCCGCTCGCCATCTTCGGGGTACCGATGCCGTGCTACGACGTGGTAACCCCCGCAGCAGCAGCTCAGCCTCGGGTCGTCGTCCGGGGCGTACATCTCGAACAGGATCCGGGCGAGTTGGAGCTTCCACTCCTGGTATGCGGCCTCCCCTGCCCTCTCCCAAGCCAGGATCTCGTCATTGGTCAGGCCCTCGGGGGCCGGCGTTCGGAACGCCTGCCGAACGGCCGCGGCCTGGCGCTTCAGGATCTCGGTCGCGGCGCGGATCTCATCAGAAGACTGCATGACGCCGACAGTAAGGCCTCCCGGACAAGCGACAAGCCCGGATTCCGTGAGTCTGGGAGTCAGTAGGGTGCAGGGCACTTCGAATAAGATCGAGTGCGGACCCTGTCCCTGCCGAGAAGTTCGTCCGTGCAGGTCAACGGTGTAGGACGCCGATCGGGGGTGCCTGGTTGGCGACAGCGGCATGATGGCCTGTGTGCTGATGCGTCTGGCCTACCTGGCTGTCACGAACGCGTTCTCCGCGCTGCGGCTGCTGCCGATAAGTGATCGTGACAAGGACGTGGAGATTCTCGTTCTCCGGCACCAGCTCGCTGTCCTGCAGCGGCAGCTGGGTCCGTCACGGCCGGGGTTCACCCGTGCCGATCGTGCGTTCCTGTCCGCTCTGCTCGCGCCGTTGCCTCGAGATGTGTTGCATCGCCTGCAGCTTCTGGTCCGTCCGGACACCGTGCTGCGATGGCACCGGGATCTGATGCGGAGCCGTCACGCCAGGGCCAGCCGTCCCAGGCGAACGGGTCGACCTCGGACGGTAGGCTCGATCCGGATGCTGGTGCTGCGGCTGGTGAAGGAGAACCCGCAGTGGGGTTATCGCCGGATCCACGGCGAGCTGGCCATACTCGGCGTGAAAGTCGCAGCATCAACCGTGTGGGAAATCCTCAAGGCCGAGGGTATCGAGCCCGCTCCCGAACGGGCCACAACTACGTGGTCTGCGTTTCTACGCTCCCAGGCCGAGGCAATCTTGGCCTGCGACTTTCTCGAGACCGTCACGCTAACCGGGCAACGGCTGCACGTACTGGCGGTCATCGAGCACGCAACCCGCCGCATCCGAGTCTTGGGCGCCACCATCCACCCCACCGCAGACTGGGTTACCCAAGCTGCCAGGAACCTGGTCATGGACATCGAGGATGCAGGCCTGACAGTGAAGTATCTGATCCGCGACCGGGACGGGAAGTATCCGCTTGGCTTCGACGCCGTCTTACACGACGCCGGCATCAAGGTCGTCCTGTCCGGTGTCCGGATGCCACGCATGAATTCAGTCATGGAGCGCTGGGTGCTCACCTGCCGCCGTGAACTCCTGGACCGGGTCCTGATCTGGAACACCCGCCACCTCATGCACGTCCTGCGCGAGTTCGAGATCCACTACAACTTTCACCGCCCTCACCAGGGACTCAATCAGGCCGCGCCATTGCGTGCGGTCCCGACACCCATCACAGAACCAGACCGGATCAACGGGCTATGCATCCTCCGAGACGATCGCCTCGGTGGAACCCTCCACGAATACCGACCTGCCGCCTGACCAGCACGGACGGAGTTCTCGGCAGGGACACGGTGAGGTTGCCGATCGACTCCGGCAACACAGTCAACCCGGTCTCGGACAGGTCCAAAGTGGTGAGGGCGGTGAGATTGCCGATCGACTCCGGCAACACAGTCAACCCGGTCTCGGACAGGTCCAAAGTGGTGAGGGCGGTGAGGTTGCCGATCGACTCCGGCAACACAGTCAACCCGGTCTCGGACAGGTCCAAAGTGGTGAGGGCGGTGAGGTTGCCGATCGACTCCGGCAGCCCTCTTATTTCAACCCCAGCAAGATCGAGGACTGCCGCGCAGTCGTGAAATGCTTGCTCGATGCGACGGGCCGCTTCATCACCCTCGTTTGCCACCCCTGCCCCCTTCTGCGTGCTGCCTCAGACGATCTTGCAGTACCAGACCCGGTGTCGCTGCAAGCTCAACTTATCTTTCCAGCAGTCGCCTCGTCACGGAGTGTTTCGTTGACCTTCGCGCGAGTGCCTGTCGTCGATGGCGAGTGATCGTCCACGCCCGCGTATAGCGCTTTCGGAATTATATGAATACATGATAATTACTGTCATCCTGTATCCATGGGCTCTGAAATCACGACGCTGACCGGTACCGCCGTCGCCGCGTCCGACGGCATACCGGACCGCACCCGCGCTCTCGTCGCCGCGTGGCTCGCCGAGTTCCGCTCCGACAACACCCGGCGCGCCTGCTCCCGCGATCTCGACCAGTACGCCGCATTCCTCGCAGCCAACGACATCGACGACTCCTGGACACCCGCCGCGCCAACGCCGCCGCGTGGGCCGAGTCGATGCGGACCACCGTCGACGAGGACGGCGCGCGCACGATCTCCGAGTCCGCCATCGCCCGCCGGCTGTCCGCCGTGTCCTCCTTCCTCGCCTACGCCGCCGACGAGGACGCCGTCGACGCCAACCCGCTCGCGACGATGAAGCGGCCAAAGGTTGAGCGTGCCGAGAAGCCCGTCCGTGAAGGTCAGGCGATCAGGTGGTATTCATGGAGAACGCCTCCGACACGGCTGCGCCGGGCGACGCGAAATTGGTCGAGGTCGATGACGTTGTCGGGAAGCGGTCGTAGTGGCGCGGCCTGGTCGAGGGCTCGGTGACGGCGATGCTCGGTGACGAACCTCTCGTACTCGGCCAGGACGGTCCGTAGATGCGCCAGGTTCCAGACGAGTGTGCGGTCCAGGAGCTCGGTGCGTACCGACCGGTGCCAGCGTTCCTGGATTGTGTTCATGACCGGGGTACGCACCGCGGTGGTAACGATCTCGATGTCCGCGGCCTTGAAAACCGCGTCGAACGCGATGGTGAACTGCAGGCCGTGATCGCGGTCAGGTACTTGAACCAGCTGGCGTGCTCTTCGAGGTCCGTCAGGGCATTGCGGGCCGTCAGCACGGTCCACGCGGCAGTCGGATGCGCGGTGGCGCCAAGGATCCGTATCCGGCGGGTGGCATGCTCCATCATCGTCAGGACATAGGTGGTCGTGCCGTCGAGTAGTTCGACGCTGAAGAAGTCAAGTCGGTGGCCAAGAGGGCCTCGGCCTGGGACCGCAGGAACTGCGCCCACGTGGGACTGTTGCGACGAGGCGCCGGGTCGATACCGGCTTTCTTCAGAATATCCATACGGTGGACGGCGCGACCTTGATTCCCAGGCCGGCCAGCTCACCCGCGATGCGCCGATAGCCCCAGTGCTCGTTATTCTTGGCCATCCGCAACACCAGCGCTTTGATGTTCCGGCGCGCCGGCGTACGGCCCTTCGGGAGGGACTTCGCGGCCCAGCGGCGGCGCAGGATGTCGCGACGCCACCGCAGAATCGTCCCGGACGTGACCAGCAGACTCAACCTGCGATCCCGAACCTTCGGGATCAGGCCGAGCAGCAGGGCGATCAGTGCCCGATCGGCCCACGACATCGCCAGCCGGGACTGACCAAACTGACGCTGCACGACGGTGAGCTGGTGCGCAACAGCAGGATCTCGAGGCTCTTCGAGGTCTCATCGCGACGAGCAAGCGGTAAAGCCGCGAGCGTACGGGAGACGATCAAGAACAGAAGGCGTATACACACGAGTCTCGATCATCGCCGGACCGCAAGTGCTGCCGCAAGACCGCGACCTGCACGGATGGATTTCTCGGCGCCCTCAGCCACCACGGTTTCTAGTTGCCGGATTGTCGCGCTGGCAGCACCTCGTCAAGGTCGTAGGTCCTGGCGACGGCCAGGAGATCGTCGGTCCAGGGACTGCCGGTTAGGAGTTGGTTGTACGCCAGCATGGCGGTGTAGAGCAGGATCAGAGCGATGTGCAGGCACGGGACGACCTCGCCGTGCCTGGGCATCATGTGCAGCTCTACTGGCTCGCCATCCTTGAAGAACATCTGTGCCCCGATCATGCTTGGGTGCGCCATCTGGGACTCGGCGGTGTACCAGAGCCGCAGCGGGATCTTGCCGTCCACGTCTAGGTTGACGTCGTATCGGTCGAGCTGGTGCGTCATGCGGAGGTACACGCTTTCGCTGGCTTTGGGTAGCTGCGTGTCCTTATTCGCCTGCGCGATGGCCTGAGCTTCGGCAGGGAAGCGGTCCCAGGCGTTTGCGGCGGTGATGCCGTCGAGGAGTTTGCCCTGTTTATCTTGATGTGCGAGGTTCATCGCGTCTACCGCAGCATCGCCTGCGTCGGCGAGCCAGACGGTGGTCATGGCGTACTCCATCGCGGAGCGCCGTATTGGGCCGACCGCGAAGCAGTTCTCTGCCTGATGCAGGCGGACCATGCCGTCGGTGTAATGGACGGTGCTGAACAGGGTTCCCCAGCCAACCAGTGCGGCCCGGTCGCCGGCATCTACGTGCTGGTAAAGATCGGGGGTGAGGAGGGCACGAAGCTGGTCCAGCCCTTCCAAGTGGTTTGTCTTCGTCATGGCCTAACAATCGGGCGCCCAAGCTGGTCGCGTCCACCTGCTTCCTGGTTGCCGCGTAGTCTGGTGTTTGACCAGGTGAAGGAGTTGTTAACATGAGTGGAGTGCGTCTTCACGTCACTGGTTCAGTGCGCCTGCGTTGCCCTCGCCACGCGGGGCGGCCGATGGACTGTTGCCGCAGTACCAAGCCCGGCCCGGTCTCGTCGGCGCCTGGACCGACGGCGACTACCAGCAGGATGACGACCGCATTGAGGGTAGGCAGTAGGCCCCTCTACCTCCTTGTTCGCCCGTAGTGCGCTTAGGATTGTTCCAGCAAGAGCCCATTCCGAGTGCTCATTTAGCAAGGAACAACGCCATGCCCAT
Organism: Catenulispora sp. GP43; assembly: GCF_041260665.1. Lineage (NCBI taxonomy): Bacteria > Bacillati > Actinomycetota > Actinomycetes > Catenulisporales > Catenulisporaceae > Catenulispora > Catenulispora sp. GP43. Next base: position 9,800 of record NZ_JBGCCT010000032.1, read on the forward strand.
CACTGTGCCCACCGCCGACGACGCCGAGGCGGTGTACGCCTTTATCATCGAGCGCGCCAACGAGGAGTTCGAGGCGACCATCGGCGACGAGACCTTAAGCTCCGACGCCATGGACCGCTTTAGCCGCATCTCGAACGCCCACAAGCTGGGTATCACAGGTCTTACCGCATACATCGTGGATCTCGTGAACCGCGGTGACATCGAACAGGCTGCGCTCGCCTGGGATCACCTGACTGCTGCCGGCGAGGAGTGGCGGGACCATCCCGACTACCTTCCCGCCTGGGAGAACGTCCAGCGGGCGGAGATTCGCAGCTCACTGTGACACGCGCTCATAGAGGGTCGTAGCGTCCACACCGCATCGGATGGTTTTCAGGTGAAGTCGCCTGTTCGAGGACGTCTCGACTCTCTTGGGCGTTTTATCCGGCCGGTATGCTCGCTGGTGGTTGGGCAACGCCGACGGTTGTCTTGATGTCGATTGCATGAACCCGAGCCCGTCGTCGTCTATAACCCGTGACAGACATCGAAGACAGAGGTGCCTCCGATGCCGGCCCGTCGGAGCAGGCGGCGTTGGTCTTGCGCCCAAAGTCCCTGACGACCAGCCTCGGCGCGCTGTACTTGGCCACCGGGTCACTCGCAGTCGTTGCGTTGGCGACCCTGTTGCTGGTGGTGGCACTTGTGTGTGAATCCATGGTGGTGCGTGGCCGACACAGTGACAACGAGGGCTGATTTGGTGTACGACAGTTCCGATACGTCACGTTCCACTTCCAGCCGAACGGACCCTGCGCCGATGCCGGAACCGTTGCCAGCGCTTGAGGACTTCATCCGAGAGGACCGTCGTCACCTGATCGTGTACCTGCTCAGCCTTGGGCTGTCCCTCGATGAGGCGCAAGATGCAGCGGCAGACACCTACGAACGGCTCTGGATCCACCGGGCTCAGGTCAAACGCTTCAAAAGCTGGTGCAGGACGACTGCCTACCGCCTGGCAGTCGACACCTACCGCGCGCATCAACGTGTGTCGGCAACGACAAGGGAGTTGCGCCAATTGCCCGGCCTAGGTTCGATCGCAGGGGCTGAAGACGTGGTCATGCTCAAGGAGGAGCACCGATTGGTTTTGGCACGTTTGCGAGAGCTACCGTGGAAGCAGCGGCAGGTGTTTACCCTGCACATGGAAGGCATGGCTAACAAAGACATCGCCGAGCTTGTCATGACCAAGGAGTCGACAGTGGCTTCTAATATCAGACATGCTCGGACAGCTCTTCGGGCAAAATTGGAGCAGGACAAGGTCTACACCGCGCGTTCGCCGGAAGGTGGTGACATCGATGGCAGATGACCTCAACCCCGACGCCGACTTTGACCAGTGGCTGTCGTCGGTACACACGGACATCGCCGATGCCCTAGAGCCGTACCTAGCCGAGACCTCGTCTGCCAAACGGAGCCCAGCAAACGTCCCTCACTCTACGCAGGTCGCCCAACGCCAGAACATGGCGAGATCAGCGAAACGGGCCGCCGCTGGCTCCGGGGAAATCCGTGCAGCCACATCTGTCACTGTTTTCGAGCCGGACGATGACGAGTTTCTCCCTCCTTTGACGTCTGATTCGCCGGCCGACCGGGTGCATCGCCCGGTTCGTTACCGACCCTCCACGGGCTACCTGCCGTGGCTGGTCACCATGTGCGACCGTGAGCTCGCCCAGCACATGACACGCCTGCTCGCCGAACTCGACCTCACCGAGGCCCAGTACGGCGTCCTGCAAACGCTGGTCCACCTGCGCCGCGCCTCCTCGGCGACGCTGGCCCGCTCGGTCTCGGTGACACCGCAGGCCATGGTCGGGCTGGTGGCCGCACTGGAGCGCAAGGGCTACATCACCCGAAAGTTCGGCCGTGGGGCCGGCCGCGTCATCGACGCGGAGGTCACCGCACGCGGCAAGGAGGCCTACGAGGCCGCCAAGCGCCGGGTGCGGGCCCTGGACCGCTCGCTGCGCCGCTCGTACACCGACGAGGAGTTCGACCAGCTCGTCGGGCTGCTGGAGCGCCTGCCGGGAGTTCTCGGCCGGCTCGACGACCAGCGCGGCAGCCGTCGGCGCGTCGACGACTGAATGCTCGTCTTTTTCGAGAAGACACCGGGCAGCGGTTTACCGAGCTCGGTCGAAATCCTTCAGAGTGCTGCCAAGCTTTCGCCGAGATTTTGGCACACGTCTATCAGCTCCGCCAAGGCGACTAAAACTGGATCTTGGTCAGCGACTCGCCGAGTCCGATGAGCCCTCGGCCCGCGTCGTGGAGCTGCTGGAGCAGACTGGCGTACTTGCGTTCGTTAGCCGCAGCAACCGCCTCGATGGTCTTGCCGAGCTTGTCGATCTCGGGATGTGGATGTGCCCCGACCTTCGTCTCCGTCTCCTCGCGCAGCTGCTTGACGATCGCATGGGCTTCGAGAGGCTTTCGAATTTGGTAAAGCGCGCGTGGACTATGCCTGGCTTGGCAGGGTCAGTTATACGAGTCCGTCCCCGGACCGTACCCGGACGCTTCTGCCAAGACGGTAGAGACCGCGTGGCACGGATTGCCACGCCACAGGGTTGTCCGGCAGCACGCGACGCACTCAGACACTACCCGTGACCTGGCAATACCGTTTCCCAGGGCTTCAAATCGACCCATCTGGCCGGACGACACAAAGCGACATCCACCGCCACGAAAAATCGAACCCGCAACCAAGATCAGGTACGGAGTCGGGACGGCCGTACCCGGACCGTACCCGGACACTTCTGCATTTCCCGAAACTCGGGCCCGCGACTCGAACACTCGCACCAAGAGTCGCGACGACTCGACTCGGGGAAAGCAAAAACCCCAGCTCAGCCGGGGTGAACAAGAGTTTGAACGAGTGCCCCCGGCAGGATTCGAACCTGCGACCATCGGATTAGAAGCGCCGCAGATCAGGGTCTTGTCATATGACGCTTACTATCAACCCATGTAGCTGGCCACCACCACATCCACTGTGCTCACACTCGAGTTTACCTGGTCGTATCGGGCGATGCCAGACCATCCCGGGACGTCCGTCCCCGGACCGTACCCGGACCCTGTCGAGCTCTGCCGGTTCATGCCGCGTCATCTAGCGCGCCGTTCGAACAGGACCGGGACAGGACCCACTGGCCATCGCTCGACCCGTTCCCGCAAGCCAGCCTCGTTGCGCGTAGCGCCAACAGGCCGCAATCGAACCTACGACCACTAAATTAGAAGTCGAGAATCTAGCTATACCGGCGCCACTCTTCCGGGGGAATCCTCTCCGAAGCGACGTCTCCGCATCCTTCGGAATACTCGCGTGAAACGAAGACCGGCCGACTCAAGACCACATCGTCGACACGTTGGGCCCTGATGACCAGACCGATCTCTGGAGCAGAAGGGTCCCAAAACTGAGAGAACACCAATCTAAGCGACCGCTCCTCAAGGTAGCTCGTGAACTCGTCTTCCACCTCGGACGGAATCCTGCCCACCAAGCGCAAGCCGTCCAGCGAAACCTGCGGTCCGTACCGAGCGTTGATCGCGACACAATACAGGCGCTCCGACGTGTCGTAATAGGCCGTCATCGCCGAGGACGGCGCAAGAAATCTCGCATCCTTGATAGCGAATTCCGAGTAGATGACGGCCCCTTCCGGCGTCAGCGCGATGGGCTTCTCGTCAAAATGCGCGCCGACTGCCGCAGAGACCTCTTGGTGTCGCATCCCAAAGGCCACAGGACCAATCCGGTCCAGTGGATCACAATCCCACTGAACCCGCTGCTGATCCTCAAATTTCCCCCACACCGACGCCACGTGGAACCTCCTACCAAAGACATCCGACACTACAGTTCACCCCGGCGTGCAGGAAAATGCACACTCATCGCCAATGTTCCAGGGCCAGCGGCCATCATACACTCATGGAACCTATCTTCTCCCCTCCAGTGGAGGCGTCCTTTGAAGTTGTCCATTCCCGTCAATGTACCATATAGTCATCGTGCGGCCTTTGTTCAAAATCTGTGGAATAATATCCCTGCAGCCAAGTGCGTCCGGACCATCACCACCGCATACATACTTTTGATCTATCGCGACATGGGCGTACTTGATTTTATCCTGGTTCATCCACACTGCGATCTTCGGCTCAGCATGCTCTGCCGAAGCCACATCACCATTGTCGCGGCCCATCAACGTGCGGAGAATACGGCTGATGTATCGAGACATGGCGTCCATTTTACTACGACGCTCCGGACCGATTTGATCACCGTCTTTGTCCAGCGGAACACCGGTTGTGGGCTTATCTCCCCTTGCCCTGAGCGTTTCAATAGTCTTTCTGATCTTCTCGATGCCCTCAGGCGTCACCTCGTGGGGATTTTCATCGTTGCCGGATCCGTTGTCACCGGATACCGCGCTGCGCTGCCCGTCGGAGCTTCCGCTGCGTCCATCGTCGGAGCCGCTCGTTCCACCCGACTTTGACTTCGACTGGCGCCACGGTTCAGTCGCCGACGTGCCGTCGTCACCGTCGTCGCCGCTGACCGGCTGGACGCTGTCGTCGCCGGATTTGTCGCCGCTGTTGGACGACTCACTCGACGAGTCTCCCCCGTCGCCTCCACCGCCGCCGCCACCACCGCCACCGGCGTCGTCCCCGCCGCCGTATTCGATCGGGCCGTCGTCGTTGCAGTTGTGAACCAGGGTCGGGATGTCGCCTGCTTCGACGAAGTAGGTGTGGAGTCCGTCAATGGTGAGGTTGTACGTACGGACAGACTGGGTGAAGTTGCTGACGGCCAGCACCACGGCAGTGCCGTCCGGCGTCTGGAGCACGTCGCCTGGCTTCAGGTCGCCGGCGGGAACCCAGGCCTTGGCTGTCAGGTCGTAAAAGATGTGGTGCGACGTCCCTGTCAGCTTCCCGACAGACTTGCCCGACTTGATCGTCAGCGTCGTGAAGTCCCGGTCGGTGTCTGTGATGTGCAGCTCCGTCACCGTGTGGACCTGGGTGCCGCTGCCGCCGGGCACAGCCGAGGCGACCTTGTCGCCGACCTTCACCTGGCTGATCGGCTTCGAGGTGCCGTCGCCCATCAGGACCTTTGTAGCCCCGACGAAGCTGTTGGCGAAGTCTGGCGCGCAGCCGTCAAGGCCGGTTGGGTCAGTAGCGTTGACAGGGTCGGCCCCGGCGTAGGTGTAACCGTTGATCGTGCTCGGCTGGTTCAGATCCAGGAGCGGGTCGGCGCTGACGAAGCGGCCGATGGTGGGGTCGTATTTGCGGGCCCCGATGTCCACCAGGCCGGTGTCGATGTCTGTGCTGTCGCCGAGGAAGGTGTGGTCGTCGGCGAAGGTGCCGAAGACGCCTGACTGGCCGGTGCCGCGGGGGGTGCTGAAGGGGGTGTAGTCGCGGCGGGCGGTCAGGGCCTGGTCGGCGGTGTTCGGCGAGGCGTCGATGACGGTCTGCGCGGTGCCCTGCGGGGTGCCGGCTTCGTAGCTGATCTTCGGCGAGGCGCCGCCGGTCTCGGTGATGGTCGGTGCGCCGTCGTAGCTGAAGCGCCGCTGGCCGGTCACCTGGTTGCTGGACAGGTTGAGATGCAGCTCGGTCGAGCCCAGATACAGCGTGGTCGTGGTGGTGTCGCGGCGGATGAGTTGGTTGCCGTCGGCGTCGTTCACGAAGCCGGCCGCGGCGCCGGAGTGGTCGATGTCGGTGGCCAGGGCGCCCTCTGGGTCCCAGGCCAGGGTTTGCGCGGGCTTCCCTGCCAGGTCACGGCCGATGGTGTTGCCGGCCGCGTCGTACTGATAGGAGTCGGTCGTCGTCGTGGTGCCGACGGTGTGGCCGACGCTGTTCAGGACGTGCGGCTGGTTCGTGCCCGGCGCGTTGTAGTGGTAGTTGCTGGTCTCGGCGACGGTGCCGCCGGCGTTGTAGTCGGTCTCGGTGGTGCGGTTGCCGGTGGGTGCGTCGTAGGAGAAGACCTGCCCGTACGGTGCCGGGCCGCCGATCTGCCACCTCGCGGTGGTGCCGCTGGTTGGTGCGACGTTCTCACAGCCGCCGATTCCGCCGGGAGCGGGCGTCGAATAGGGGTTGATCGTCCCCGCGCCGGGCGCGGTGGTGGTGAGGCTGCCGAAGACTGTGCCGTCGACCTTGCCGGTGTCGCTCCAGGCGGCATCCATGCGGTCGGCGTAGTCGTAGTGGAAGCACTCCGCGTCTGTGGCCTGCGTGGTCGAGACGACGCCGTTGTTGCCCAACGACGCGCTGGTGCCCTGGATGTCGACCGTCGATGTGATCTGTCCGGCCGGGTTGTACGTATACGCCGTCGTGTCGATCGGAGCGTTCCACGACAACTGAGAGATCGTCGTGTTGGAAACGCGGTGCGTCGGATCGTCGCGAACGGTGTCCTGGACGACGGTGTTGGGGTAGTCGCCCAGAATCCTGCGCTGGATCTCACCGAACGTGGAGTACGCCGAGTCGGTGACCAGGTCGCCGTAGGAGTCCGTGACCCCGTACATCAGACCATTGTGATCGTAACCGAATCCGATGGTGTCAGGCTGTAGGTCTCCCCCGGTCGGCAGGTCCGTGGAGGACAGCTGACCGAGTGCGGTGTAGTGGTTGACCGTGGTATAGGAGCCGGCGAGCGGGCCGTTGCCGTCACCGGTCGGAATGCCGACGGTGGTCGACAGCGGCTCGCCGAGCGCGTCGTAGCCGGCAACGCTCTCGGTGTACTGCTGGTGATCACTGCTGTAGCGGATCGATCCGGCCGGCCGACCCAGGTTCCCGTAGGTGTCCGAGCCCGGGTTGGCCGCAACCTGCGTCGAGTTCAGCGCGGGAGCGCTGTCATAGGACCAGGAGGCGAGAGTGTTCGTGCTCTGCACCGCGGCCGTGCCCAGCCCGTTGTACTCAGCGGTGCGGCGTCCGAGCGCGTCATAGGTGTAGTGCAGCGACTGCGGCGTCGTCCCGTCAGCAGACAGCTGCGCCCCGGTGACGTCGGTCAGGTCGCCGATGACGTCATACCCGTACGTCGAATTGCCGGCATCGGGATCGTGCCCAGCGATGCGACGTCCTTGCAGGTCGTAGCCGTAGTTCCAAGTGTTGGAGTGGGTGGCGTCGACGACCTGGTCCACGCGGCTGAGCCGGCCGGCGTCGTCATAGCCGTAGAGCACCGTGTCGATCTTTGTAGGGTCGATCTGTGCTGCCTGGCTGTCGGTGAACACCGCACCCGGGTGGTAGGTGTACAGCGCGATCTGCCCGCCCCGCGCGTCGTGCAACACCGAGGTGTGGACGCCGCCGGCCGGCGGAATCGTCTCCACCGCGTCGACGCCGTAGTACTTGTAGCTGGTACGCCACAACTCGGAGGCATGCGCCTGCGTGACCACATCCGTCGTGCGCCCGAGGCCGTCGTACAAGGTCTGGACCTGCGTCGACGGGGCCGACGGCGATGACGGGACCCACATGCTGCCCGACGGCGAGGACGTGGGGTCGTAGTCCGGGCCGGTGACGGTGCTGACCCGGCCCAGCGTGTCGTAGACGGTGTCGGATATGACCCGGCCGTTGTCATCGGACGTCGGCGTGGTCTGCACCTGCCGCACCCGGCCGAGGGAGTCGGTGAGTGTGGTGGTGCTGGAGTAGGTGTTGCCGTCCTCGCGCAGCGTGTCCGTTTCCGTGAACGACGGCGGAACGGTGGATGCGCTGCCGGGGATGTACCCGTTGATGGTGTAGGAGTACTTCACGTTCGCCGGGATCTGCGGCGGATACGTGGTGCTCGTCGTTCGCCCGGGAAGCCAGACAGCACTGGTCCGTCCGAGCGCGTCGTGGGTGGTGAAGGTTTTGCGACCGTTGATGTCGGTAACGATCTGCGGCAGCATCCGCGTCGGGTCATAGGTCGTGACGGTGTGCCAGTTGGGGTTGCCCGCTGCGTCAGGGCCGGCGACATCGATCGAGGTCGGAAGTTCCTGCGTGGCGGGGTTGTAGACCGTGGTGGTCGTCGCCGTCGTGGACGCACTGACCCCGGCCACCGACTTGATGACCCGGCCGTAGCCGTCGTACTGCTTCTGGCTCTGCATGACCATCGGGCCCGGAACCGCGGATGTCCCGGACTGGACATCCGTCTCAGTGACATTGCCCTTGGTCACCGTGCCGGAGGCCCCGTCATACACGGTGGCCGTCGCGTCCACCACGGCTCCCGGATTGAGCTGTGATGGCGCCGCATAAGTGTTGTAGGCCGGGGCCGAATAAAGACACGGCGCGTCTCGGGTGGTCACGGCGCTCGGATAGGCGACCATCCACGACTCGACGTTGCCGAGAGCGTCCTTGCCGGTGGCATAGTCGGTTTCCGCACACAGTTGCGGCGAGGTGTCACCCGGCACCGGCCCGCCAGTGTCCAGGCGCGGTGCCAAGATGCTGCTGTAGATCAGGCGGCCGCCAGGTCTGCCGTACCAGTTGTCGGTCTCGGTAATGCGGTTGTGCCCGCTGGCCAGCGGCTCCGACGTGATGTCCTGAGCAGTTCCGAGCTGCCTGGACCGCAGAGCGGGCAGCGGCTTCGTCCTCAGGTGCTCTGCCACAGGCGGTGAAATCCACGGAATGTCGACTGTTGTCGAGTACGCCGTCGTGGCCGAGCTTCCGTTGTACGTCTCGGTCTTCCAGGCGCGACCGGCAAGAGCGTTGTCGTCGGTGATCGTCGCGCCCGACAACGGCTCGATCCACGAAATCGGGGTGCAGTCAGCCTTCTGGGTCAGCCCCGTGGCATCACATGCGCCAGCTGTGGCAGCAGCCTTGTCCGGGTCCTGATCCATCCCACGCAAGTAATAGGTGATGGTCTTCGTCGGCGAATCACTCCCCGATCCGATGGTCTTGGTCACCGACGAGAACCCACGCCACTGGTCGTAGGTCCTGGAGTTGGGATCGAACAGCAGCTCCGAGTCATTGGAGTGCCAGGCCGCACCACCGTTATAGGTGTAACTGGTGGAGACGACCGATGCGTTCACGTTCGCGGCGTGAGCGTTGTCCTGCTCGATGACTGACGTGACGACGTACTTGTTGAACCAGTCGGTGAACGGCCCGGCCGTATTTGGTGCGGTCCAATACTCCGGGAAGCACAGCTGGGTGTTGTGCCAGTCCGCGGGGCCGGACGGTGGCGCAGTACAGGCGAGCGGACTATAGCTGGACGGCACGTCGTAGTTGACCACGGTTGTCGAGCCGCGCTCACCGGAGATGCCCGAGATCCGTTCACGGTCGTACACCGGCAGATTCGTCGGAACATTGGCGCCGGTAACGCCTGGCACCCGCTGTGCCATGGAAGCCGGCGCGAACTGCACGTCCGGAAGGCTCGCCTGGTTGGCCGTTCCGTTCACGGCCTGGGGACAGACCCCATTGGATCCGACGGCCGAGGCCGCACACCGGCGGATCGCCGCCAACCACAGCGGAGACAGCGGAGTGTCAAGCGTGTGGAACTGGTCGAACAAGTCCCAGTGGTCGACGTTCTGGTACGTCCCGTTGACCGACACCGCAGTGGTGATCCCGGCCAGGCGACGCGTGGACCAGAACGTCGGCGACGTCAGCTCACAAGTGGTGGCGGACTGCGGACAGCCCTGGTCGATCGGGGTGTCCATCATGCTCGCCGAGTACTGCTCGAAAGGCGTCGCACCACAGCCGGCCGGTCCGGCACCGTTCGTCTGGTGGGTCACCGGATCATTGAGGTGATACCCGCCGTCAGTGTTCGGGTCGACACAACGGTTCGCGGAAGTGAAGGTGACCTTGGCCGCAGCGTGGCGGGTGGACGAAGCCACGACGTCGGCAGCCTGCCAGCCGTAGTCGATCTCGGACAGCACACCGCCGCGGTCATACCAGGTGGGCTTGTTCGCCGTGCCGCGACCGTAGTAGTTGCTCTCCGGGGCGTAGTCGTACATCGTGACGTTCCCGTTGGGATCGATCACGAAGTCCAAGTTCCACCGCCACACCTGCATGCAATTGGAAGTGGCGGCCGTGGGATCGGTGACCTTCGTCGGGTCCAGACACACGCCTGACCGGCTGGGGTCGTTGAATACCGGCTCGGTCCACGCCGATCCGGTCTCCACGCCGGTGCTGTTCGAACCGCCCGCATCCGCCGGAAGCATCCCGGCACCGAAGTAGGCCGTCGACCCGTCCGGCATGTGAACCCGGTAGAACTCCCCCGTCGCGGAGCCGTTGGCGATCCCCGTCATTTGGTCGATCTGGGTGCCGTCGTCGGTGGGCAGCACGAAGTGCTGATCGGTGCCGTCGGTGGGGACCAGCTGGCCGCCGTGGGTGCCGAAAGACATCGTCAGCGAGGGCAGCAGGTTCCCGCTCGCGTCGCGGACGAAGCAGTTGTCACCGGTCGCGAACGCAGCCGGCTTCGCCTTCGCACACGGCGTGTAGGTCCGCTCGATGTACCCCGGGCTGTAATCCCAGCCCTCACCGACCCAAGAGGTCTGGGAGTTCTCGATCGCCGTCTTGCCGTCCACGGATCCGGAGTCGTAACCGAGAGCGACGTCGGGCGCGGCCCCGCCGAGGGCCTGGGGAACCGTGATCGGGTACGAATACGTGAACGAACCGGTATCGCCACTGGTGCCCCAGGTAGCCGAACTAGACAGCGACGTCGCCGTGTAGTCACCGGTCGGACCGGACGGTGCGCTGGTCGCCGCCAGCACCAGGCGCGGCGCTCCCGCCGTGGCCGCACTCGCCGCCGCGGATCCGCTCGGGGCCTGGGCCGCCCCCGGAATGGTGACCGTGGCGGTGAGCTTCTTCGCCGCGACATCGTTGGTGTAGGTGACAGGCGTCTGCTTGTCGCACGCCGCGACCTTCGGAGTGGTCAGCGCGCACGCCGGCAGCGACACCAGCTTCAGCCGGTCGGGCAGGTCACCGCCGAAGGCCTGCGCGAACGATGAGTAGTCGATCCCGACCGTGGCCCTGCCGGACACCGTCTTGCCATCGGCCCGAGCCACCGAGACGATGGCGCCGGTGACGCCTGCGGCGCTTGCCGCCGCGTGGCCAGCAACGGTCACGGTGACCTTCGTCGGCGCCGAAGCGGCCGTGGTCAGCGTGTTCTTCTCCTGCGCCGCACCCGCCGCGGCGGCCTCCGACGCCGAGCCGACGAACACCGGCAGACCGCCGGCTTTCACCATCGAGGTCTGAGCGGATCCGGAGGCCTGGACGTTGCCAGAGGCCGCATTCGCGTGCGTCGCAGCTTCCGGCGCCAACGTGACATCGGCAGTGCCCGCCGCCGGAAACGTGGTCGCTGTGATCGCGATTGGCTTGCCCTGCGCGGGGGCCTTCATCGGCGACGGCTTCCACGGCGCGCCCGGCTCGGGGGTATCGAGGTGCATCGCCTTGCCGTGGTACTTGGCGGCGACCTTGGGCTGCGGCGCGGACGCCGAGGCCGGCGCGGCGGCCCAGGCCGCCGATATGACGCCGAGCGTGACCAAGGAAGCCGTGACGGCCGCGGTCAGGCGGACCGATGTGCGAGCACGGCGACCGCCCCGCCCCACGCCGGTTTTGAGCATCCCCACGATGAACCCCCACCCAGGCAGCCGGCACAGCCGGGAATGCCCCACGATGATCACGAAGTGAGCGCGGGAACAGTATCAGCCGTCGAGCATTCGCCACTAGAACCCGTGAGCGACAGATTTCCCGCTAATGACAACTACTTGATTACAGAATGCTAACTTAGCCCGATACCCACAGGCCCGGAACCCACACGGCCCAGGGGTTGACATTCATGTGACCTACATCACGTCAGGCTGCATTGCTGGCCCCCGCATGTCTGTGACCAGGGCCTTGTGCGCCGAGTCTGGCTGCCGGTAACGTTCACGCCCGCCCGCGATCATCAAAGTTAAGTGGTTGTCATAGTGGCCGGGGAGGGACATCAAGGTGAGATCAACACCGGAAGCCAGGAGCACACGCAGAGCCGATCTGGCCGACACGCGTGAACCGCAGCAAGGGAGAACCACCCGAAAAAAGAGGAGACGTGTCAGGCAACGGATCGCGACGCTCTCCGTCGCGGCATTGCTGGGCACTGCTTTCAGCAGTGCGGCTTTCGCCCAGGATTCCTCCTCCGCAAAAAGCGGAGCCACGAAGGCCGCGTCGTCGGCGAAGCAGCCGACGCCGCCAGCTCTTCCTCCCATCACCCACACTCCCACCCCGCCACCGGACAAACCCACATCGACCGTGAGCACGGTGAAGATCGACCCGGTGGTCGCGGCACAGAACACGGCCCGACTCGCCGCATCGGCTCAGGCGAAGAAGACCGGCAAGCCAGTACCCGTACCGGAGCTGACCACCGAACACGCCACCACGCAGGCCAATCCCGACGGCACGTTCACAGCGAGCGAGTCCGTCACGCCGCAACGGGCGAAGGTCGGCAACACGTGGCAGGCCATTGACACGACTCTCGCGAAGGGACGCGACGGCCTTATCCGTCCCACATCAGCGGTCGACCACATCACGGTGTCCGCAGGCGGAGCCGGCCCGCTGGCATCGGTGGAGATCGGCGGCAAGACGTTCACGATCACTTGGCCCCTCGGCCCGCTGCCGACACCCCAACTGGCCGGCAGCGACGCCACCTACCCGGGCGTCCTGCCGGGAGTGGACCTGAAGGTTACGGCGGCCGCCGAGGGCATCAGCGAGGTCCTCATCGTGCACGACGCCAAGGCAGCCGCCAACCCGGCACTCGCCAAGCTGCGGTTCGGCGTGTCCGGCACGGGGGTGACGATCAGGACCGACTCCTCCGGCGCCCTGGTCGGCGTCGATGCCGACGGTCAGGTGGTGTTCAAGGGCGCCACTCCGCTGATGTGGGACTCGACGCCCGCGCCGCCTCTACCGGCCGTCCTCAACGCGACGGCGGCATCCGTCGCGGGCACGCTGACGTCACAGAACCCGCTGGACGGACCGACCGACGACGCCAAGACCGCGACAATCCCGGTGACCCTTTCAGGTAACACCGCCACCATGGTCCCGGACGCCGCGATCCTGACTGGTCCGACCACGGTGTACCCCGTGATCATCGACCCGGCCATCAACGCGAGCCAGAGCGACTTCGCGGAGATCCGCGGCGGTACTCAAGCGGGTCTGTCATTTTACGACGGCGGCCCGAGCAATCAGGGCATAGATGCCAACGGGAGTTTCGTCCGGGCCGGCTGGGATGCCGGCATCGGAGGCGCGATACGCGCTCTGTTCTCCTTCGACGTCTATGACACTCTGCAAGGCATCGACAACGGCCTAGGCCAGAACACAGGCGACTACGCCGAAGAGAATTCCACCAACATCACCGAAGCCACCTTCACGGTGACCGCCAAAGGATCCACCGGCTGCCCGGCCATCCCGCTTTTCGACGTCTACCGGACCAACGCGTTCGGCAGCGCGCCGACCTGGAATTCCGACGGCCCCACTTCAAGCGGCGCCTACGGACCCAAGGCAAAACTTCTCGGCCAGGTTGGGCCCAACGCCTGTGGTGAGCCCGGCCAGATGTCGATCGATGACACCGCAGACGTGAAGACGGTGTACACCAACGCCTTCAACGAGGGAAACACCCATCGCGCCGCCCTCGGCGTCCGCATCGCCACCGAAGCCTCGAACAATCCTTACTGGTCGTTCTACGCACACGATAACAACAATCCGGGGGCATATGATGCGAGGCTGAACATCACGTATGTCTCGGCCCCATACATCACCCAGCTCTCCACGACTCCGGCCCTGACCAGTTCCGCGGGCTGCGGAGATCAGGACACCGCCGGTGCGCTGCAACAGAACGCGGGATACCTCCAGAAGAACATCGGCAACCAGGTTACCCTCGGCGCGCAGTTCACCGACATAGACGGCAACCGACCGATCCAGACCAACTACTGGTTCATCGACCACGACCTCAACAACAACTACTTCATTCCCGGCCCCGGCCAGACGAACTACTACGGAAACGTCAACTCCGTGCCCGGACACGCCGTAGGCTTCCCAACCACGGGCGCGACTCTGACGCAGAACGCCGGGCAACTGCAAGAAGGACACCTGTACAGCTTCGAGCCCTACGCGCAGGACGCATTCGACTCCGGATACCTGAACTCTAACGTCGCCGGCTCCACACAAGAGTGCTTCTTCAGGGTCGCTTTCAACGCGCCCGACCCGCCGACGGTGAACGCCCCCGACTTCCCGCAGCTGGGTAAACCGTCCCTGCCGAACATGTACGCCACCATGGCAGACAGCGCGGGATTCCAGATCACCGGGACCACCACCGGGGTGAACATCGATCACTTCGACTACGTTCTGAACGGCGACTCGTCCAAGGTCGGTGACACCTCCGCGGGCGGCGGCTCGGTGGCCGCCACCGTCACCGGCACCGCCCTGGCGGGCAACGGCGCGATCGCGACGATACCCGTCCCGCAAGGCATGACGACCTTCGGCACGAACACACTGTGGGTGCGCGCCGTCGACAAGGCCGGCAACCAGTCGCAGTTCAGGCAGTACGACTTCTACCTGCCCGGTAACCCCGCCGCAGTGGCCACCCTGGGCAACGTGACCGGCAACGGCGTACCGGACGTCGTGGCGGCGCAGCCTGTGAACCCGGCCCAGCCGACCAGTGCCACCAACCCTGAGCACTTGGTGACGTACCCCGGCAACTCCGACCCGAACGCCGGCTCCGCCACGTATTCGAAGATCACCGAAGCCGCCCCGGCGGCTGACGCCCCCGACGGCGCTTCGTGGGCCAACACTCTGATCACGCACCGCGGAGCACTCCGAGGCACCGCCGTCGACGATCTGTTCGCCTATAACACGATCACGCACGGCATGTACTACTACCTGAACAAGAACGTCTTCGGCGGCGTGATGAACTCCGATCAGTTCGCCGCGAACCAGAAAGTCGTCATCCAACGCCCGGTCTGCACTCCGGCGGCGGCGAACAACTTCTGCATCGGATACGCACCCGACTGGTCCGGCGTCAAATCGATCCTCGCCTTCGGAAACGCCGCGGGAAACAGGGTCGGGACATTCGCCGGTCGCACGAACTTCTTCACGGTTGAAGACGACGGCAACCATGGCGGGAATCTGTGGATGTTCTCGCCGGGGCCCGGTCTGGGACAACTCTCCAACCCGATCCTGATATCCGGTGACGGTTCCTGGCTCGACAAGGACCTCATGGCCGTCAGCGATCCGAACGGCGGGCTGCCAGACCTGTGGGTGCGCGATCAGGGCACCGGCACTCTGTATCAGTACCAGAACAAGCTCAACGCCTCGAACGTCGAGGATCCGACCAGCCTGGGCAACGTCGCCAACCGGACCACCTTCCCCGGTTCCTATCCCGTGACCGCCTATGGCACGCTGACCTCGGCCGGCAACCCCAACTTCAAACCGAACTCCTCCGGGCAGCTGACCGGTTCCCTGACCCAGGACGGCCCCGCCGCGCTGGCCGCGGTTCAGCCCGACGGCCAGCTCAAGATCCTGCCCGGCTCCAGCACGGGACCTGTCACCTCCGCCCACGGCGATTGGGACACCTCCCAAACTGCATGGACAGCCACGAACGGAATCACTCAGGTCAACGGAGCTGGCATAAGCACCACCAGCGGCGTCTTCGAGTCCGGCGCGTGGGACACTCTTTGCCTGGATCTCAACAACGGCGATCCCAGCCCTGGAAACTACGTCCAGTTGTGGCAATGCAATGGGCTGGTCAACCAGAACTGGAACGTCTTCTCCGACGGCACGATCCGCTTCAGCGGCAATACCGCCAGCTGCGTCGAAGTGGGTCCGTCCCCCGGAGACATCGGCGCCACCATGGCCGGTGACCCGATTATCATGGCCACATGCCCCGTTGCGGGCGCTCTGCCGTCCGCGGCCGAACACTGGATCCTGCGCGCTTCCGACGGACAACACGGCGCATTCAACCTTTATAACCCGGCATCGGGGCGGTGCTTGGACGCCCTCGCCAACAACGGCCAGCACGCACAGCTCTTCGATTGTGTGGACACTGCTTCGAGCCCGCGCGGCGCCCAGCAGTGGTTCACGCCAGCCAGCGCCGTGGGCACGCAAACCACCCTGGGCGCGGGCATGGCCACGGCTACCCAGGAGCAGGCGACTCAGAGCACGTCGATTATCACCAGCCCCCAGTACTACGACGGCTCGGCGTACCAGTTGGCCGGGCAGGCTGTGGGCGACCACTACGGCGTCGACTACTACGTCCCCTACGACGGTGACTACATCGTCTGGACCGGCATGATCACCAACAGTGCCTACGGCATCGACCAGCTGACCGTGGACTCGACTGTCATGCCGAACACGTTCAACGCCTACGGATCCACCGGATATGGCACGCCCTACTGGGGGAAGATACATCTGACCGCAGGAAGGCACTCGTTCGTCTTCACGTCGATCGGCAAGGATTCGAGGTCCACCGGATATGGCATCGGGCTCGACTACCTGCAGCTGCAGCCGGTTCACGGCACCGGTCCGAGTGATTCACTCGTCTTGAGCAGTGTTTCGGGTACCAACAACTCTTCCGCAGTGAATCAGCCAGTCACTGCCGACGCCTCTGGGTCGCTTCCCGGCACCGCGGCGATCACGTCTTACACGTTCGACTTCGGTGACGGGACTGTTGCCGGACCGCAGTCCGGCCCAACCGCATCGCACACATACACCGTGGTAGGCACCTATGAAGTGAAGGCTACGGTGACCGACTCCAACGGCGCCGTCGCCACCGCTACCCGCCCAGTAACCATTCTCAGTAGCCCACCGGTCGCCAACGGCGACTTTGAAACAGGAACCCTGTCCGGCTGGACCGCGTCCTACAACTCGGGGATCACCACCACCAACCCGCACGGCGGCACCTACGCCGGACAGATCAACGCGCCGACCGGTGGCAGCGGATCCATCGAGCAGGTCGTCAATGGTCTGAAACCCAACACCTCCTACACCCTGAGCGGCTGGATCCGCACCGACGGCGGCGTAACCAACATCGGCACCAAGAACTACGACGCAGACCCCAACGACGACACCGGCAACACCACAACCGCCACCGCCTGGACCCTGCTCACCAGCCAATTCACCACCGGACCCACCAACACCAGCGTCGACATCTACTGCTACCGATCCACAGCAGGCACCTCCGCGTGTGACGACTTCACCCTGATGGTCACGCCGGCGGCAGGGGCCGTGGCCAACCCCGACTTCGAGACCGGGAACCTGGCCGGCTGGAGCGCCGCATACAACTCCGGCATCACCACCACCAACCCCCACGGCGGCACCTACGCCGGACAGATCAACGCACCCACCGGCGGCAACGGATCCATCGAGCAGGTCGTCACAGGGCTGATCCCCAACACCTCCTACACACTCACCGGCTGGATCCGCACCGACGGAGGCTCCACCATCCTCGGCACCAAGGACTACGACGCCGACCCCGGCGACGACACCGGCGCCACAACCACCAACACCGGCTGGACCCAACTCACCAGCCAGTTCACCACCGGACCCACCAACACCAGCGTCGACATCTACTGCTACCGATCCACAGCAGGCACCTCAGCCTGCGACGACTTCAGCCTCGCCCAAACCCCGGCAACCGTGGCCAACGGCAACTTTGAGTCTGGTGACCTGTCCGGCTGGAGCGTGTCCTACAACTCCGGAATCACCACCACCAACCCGCACGGCGGCACCTACGCCGGGCAGATCAACGCACCCACCGGCGGCAACGGATCCATCGAACAAATCGTGGGCGGCCTGACACCAAACACCACCTACACCCTGAGTGGCTGGATCCGCACCGACGGCGGCGTGACCAACATCGGCACCAAGAACTACGACGCCGACCCCAACGACGACACCGGCAACACCACCACCGCCACCACCTGGACCCAACTCAGCAGCCAATTCACCACCGGCCCCACCAACACCACCGTCGACATCTACTGCTACCGATCCACGGCAGGCACCTCAGCCTGCGACGACTTCACCCTGACCAAGAACTGACCGGGAGCCGCAATAGCGGCCGAACCAACCGAAGGGCGCTGCCGTATCGGCAGCGCCCTTCGCGCATTCACTCCCGGCTGATCGTTCGCAAAGACCCAGGGCTGCCGGTGAAAGCAGACCGAAGCCCGTTACCGAGTTCAAGCCCGGTCGCTCTCCGATCGATGCTCAGGGCCCAACGCCGAAGCTTGACCAGATATGCATTGGCCCGACACCGACCGTGGCCACGCTGGTTGATCCGCGATCAGACGGGTTTTCGCCTCCAGCAACCTGTGGGGCTCGGGAATACGAATGTGCCTGTGAGCTTGGTGTTTCCCGATTCTGACCGTTGGGTTGGGATCCTGGCGGGATGTTGCTGTCGATGGTGTACCGCGTCACGCGGCGTGTGCTGGGATCCGTGGCGGTGTTGCTCCGCCGTGAGGTGTCCAAGGACGCCGAACTGCTCGTTCTCCGGCACGAGAACGTGGTGCTTCGTCGCCAGATCGTCAGGGTCCGTTACGAGCCGGCCGACCGGTTCTGGTTCGCGGTTCTGTCCTCGCTGATCCCGCGCCGGCGGTGGGCCGAGGTGTTCCCGGTCAGTCCAGCGACACTGCTGGTCTGGCATCGCCGCCTCGTCGCTCGCAAGTGGGATTACAGCGCCCGGCGGAGACCCGGCAGGCCACCGACGGCCGCGGCGGTGAAGAAGCTCGTGCTGACGATGGCGAAGGACAATCCGATATGGGGTCATCGCCGTATTCAGGGTGAGCTGGTCAAGCTCGGCCACCAGATCGCATCCTCGACGGTGTGGGAGATACTGCACGCGGCCGGGATCGATCCGGCGCCGCGGCGTTCGGGTCCGACGTGGAAGCAGTTCCTTACCACGCAGGCCAACGGTATTCTCGCGATCGACTTCGTGCATGTGGACACGATCGGTCTGAAACGCCTATACGCCCTGATCCTCATCGAGCACGGGACCCGCCGCGCGCACCTGGCAGGGGTGACTGCCCATCCGACCGGGGAGTGGACGGCTCAGGCTGCCCGCAACGTCCTGATGGATCTGGCCGAGCGCGACAAGAAGTTCAAGTTCCTGATTCGGGATCGCGACACCAAGTTCACGGACGGATTCGACGCGGTGTTCGCCGATGAGGGAATCCAGATCCTGAAGAGTCCGCCCCGGGCACCGAGGGCGAACGCGATCTGCGAAAGGATCATCGGGGAGCTACGCCGCGAACTGCTCGACCGGATACTGATCATCAACGAAGAGCACCTACGCCGGACCCTGACCAGCTACCTGACACACCGGAACGAGGCCAGACCGCACCGCGCACTCAGGCAGCTCACGCCAGCCCAAGCCGAAACCGGGCCGCCCGCGCCGGTCAACCTGGCGGACTATCGGATCCGCCGGAAACCCATCCTCGGCGGACTCACCCATGAGTACCAGATCGCCGCCTGAACCACAGGTCAACTCCTGATTCGTATTTCCGAGCCCCACAGGTTCGCTCCAGGCCCAGGGCACCATCGCCGAGTTCACATGCGGCCACCGAGCCCGCCACTGCCGCTACCACGGCCTCGCAAAGACACACGTCCAACACGTCCTGACCGCAATCGCCGTCAACATCGAACGGCTCAGCCAGCAAGAACCCGCCGACTCCGACTACCGGCCCCGGCCACCCACGGCGTTCCAGCAGCACCTCGACGCCCACGACCCACCCCGCCCGCTCTGGTGGCGCCAAGGAAAATGACCTTGCGGCTCAAGATTCCCGACAGAGTCTCCCATTGACCTGGCTGTGCGTACCCTGCGCTCCGCTCTGCTCCCGGATAGCTGAGCACCCGGCAAGCCAAGCGGGCGGCAACGTGGTGCCGGTTCTCCCCAAAGCTCACTCAGCGGCCCGGATCCACACGGTATCCACCCTCGGATGCGGGCCGCCCACACCTCGTCGCTTGCCTGGCAGCACTCGCCGCCGTCAGGAGAACTGGGTCGGCGGCGTCAGCTGATCGGCGGCGAGGGCGACGAGGCTTGAGCGGGCCTCTTCCAGTATCTCGGCGGGGATGCGGTCCGCCAGTGCCAGTACATTGCGGTACTCGGCGGCGGCCTCGGCGTCGTCGCCCAGGTGGGCGAGCGCGTGGGCGCGGTGCAGGTGCGCCTTGGCCGCAATTCGGTGGTAGCCGCGGGCGTCGAGATGCTTGCCGGAGTCGCGGAGCGCATCGGCCGCTTCCGCCCAGTCTCCGAGATTGAGGTGGACGATCGACACGTGGTAGCGGGCGGTCAGGGCTGTGATCTCCCGGGCGTCGGGCGGTATGCGGTCGTCATTGCGGGGATCGGCGAGAGCGGCGGCGACCTCTTCGTAGGTGTCGATGGCTTCGCGTTGGCGACCGGCCCTGTGCAGCAGCATGATGCTCACGTTGGAGGCCTGGAGGTATCTTCTGGTCTCACCGGCCTGGGCGAAGTATTCCCGGGCTAGGCGGCAGTTCTCGGCGGCGGATGCAGCGTCGCCCACTGCGGACTGCAGGACGCTGAGTCGGAGATATGCCCGTGCCTGTTGAATGGAGCTGTCGGCGGCGGTAGCGATGCGGAGCGCGTCTGTGGCGGCCTTGAGCGCATCGTCGTGGCGGCGTTCGCATTCCCAGTAGACCCACGCGAGTTGGTTTCGATGGCGGGCCTCCAGCGCGGCTTCGCCCAGCTCCGCCGCGGCTTGGGCTGCGTATACGAAGATCTCGGCCCAATGGCCCCAGGACAACCAGTTGTCGGGGAACGCGCTCGCGGCTATTCCGACGGCGTTGACCATGGTGTGGTCGCCGCTCTCGCACGCGCTGCGGAAAGCCGCCAGCCAGTTGTCGCTCTCCGCCTTGATCCAGCGCAGCGCCTGCTCGCGGTCCTCCAGGATGACCAGGCCGCCGAGGTCTGGCAGCGGCGCGCTGTCCTCCGGTTCGTACCGGTGACCGGCGGCGATGACGGTGTTAAGCAGCCAAGTACGCAGACGGGAACCCGCGGCGACGGAGTACTGCTCGTCATCCTCCGAGCGGTGCTGAGCTCTGGCGTAGAGGCGCAGCAGGTCGTGGAAGCGGTACCGGTCCTCGCGATAGGTGGTCAGCAGCCCCGCCTCCAGGAGTTCCTCCAAGACGTCCTCAGTTTCGGGCAGCGACGTCTCACCGAGCACTGCCGCCAGCGGCATGCTGAAGTCCGGTCCCGGCACCAGGGACAGCAGTCGAAACAGTCGTGCCGCGGCTGGGGCGAGCCGCGAGTACGACAGCGAGAACGCCGCATTGACCCGCAGGTCGCCGGCGCTGAGCGCGTCAAGCCGGCGATCCTCGTCGGCGAGCCGGGTCGCGAGGCGTTGCAGGGTCCAGTTCGTGCGCGTGGCCGCCCAGTTCGCGGCCACGCGAATAGCCAACGGCAGATGCCCGCACAACTCGGCGACCACTTGCGCGGCGTCCGGCTCGGCGTCCACGCGCGCGGATCCGACGACGGCACGCAGCAAAGAGGCGGACTCCCGCTGCGCCAGCGAACCCAGCTCGACACGCTGCACACCCTCCAGCCCGGCGAGGGTGCGACGACTGGTCACCACTACCAGCAAGCGACCCGTGCGCGGCAGCAGGGACCTGACTTGGGATTCGCTGCCGGCATTGTCCAGGACCAGGATCCCTTGGAATCCGGCTGCCATCGCGTGGTAGCGCGCGAGACGTTCCTCGGCGCTCCGCTGCGCCACTTCGATTTCCGCCGCGCCCCAGGCACCGAGCAAGCGCAGCATCGCCTCCTGCGCCGACAGCGGCTGCTCGTCCAGGCCCTGCATGTCCAGCAGGAACGCCTTGTCCGCGAGGCGCGGCGCGAGCTCTTCGGCAAAGCGGACCGCGAGTGTGGTCTTGCCGCTTCCTGGCGCGCCGAACACGACCGCGACCGGCGGCGTGCCGTCCTCGGCAGGCTGTTGTGCGAGCGCACGAAGCACGGCGAGTTCCGCCTGCCGCCCGACGAAGTCCCGGACCCCCCTGGGCAACGTGTACGGCGACGCCATGAGCGAAGCCGAAGGCTTCACCTCCGGACGGCTGGCACGCGCGGCTGCCAACAGCGCGGAATGTGCTGCTTCATCGAGCTTCAGGCCCTGCACCAGCGCGGTGACCGTGCCACGTTGCGGACGCAGACTCCGCCCTCGCTCCATGTCGCTGATCGCGCGTACCGAGACGCCTGACGCCTCGGCCAGCTCCTCCAGCGTCAAGCCGTGAGCCCGGCGCAGTTCCCGCAGCGTCCGACCGAACCGCGTCCCGCTTCCGTCCTCCACCGCACCTCCGCCTGTTCTTTATGGTCACGGAATCCCCTGAGCTGCATCTCATCCTTACACAGGTACCACTTCTGCCTGTTCTTCTGCATGGTCCACCCGGGCTCGGCGTGATGGGATCGTCGGGACGGCAGCCGACGCTCCTGCCGATCGCCCCAGCCGGTCTGTCGGTCTGCGCGGGCCAGGTCGGTGACCGACTCGTCGTGGCTGAGGGTTCAGGCTGGGTACGGGAGGATGAACATGACATCGGGTGCTGGGGACAGCGCCGCCAACGCCCTGATCGGACGGGAGCGGGCGGTGGACCGGGTTATGGAGCTGGTCACGGCCGAAAGTTCCCACCCGGGGTCGCTGCTGATAGTCGGCGAGTGCGGCGCGGGGAAGAGCCGGCTGCTCGGCCTGGCCGCCGAGCAGGCCCGCCGGCGCGGGATCCGGGTGCTGGCGGCCCAAGGCGACGAGATCGAGTCCCGCCAGCCCTTCGCCTCGCTGCACCAGTTGCTGTTCCCGGTGTTGGACACCGTGGACGAAACCTGGCCGGGCCATCTCCGGGAGACACTCCACTCGGTGTTCGGCCTCGCCCCGGTACGACCGCTGGACCCGATGGAGCTGCGGGTCGCAGTCCACAAACTGCTCAGCGGACTCGCACGGCGAACCCCGGTGCTACTGATCATCGACGACCTCCAGCACTTCGACCGCGATTCCCTGGACATCCTGTTCTTCGCGACCCGTCGGCTCGCGGACGAAGCGATGTCGGTGCTGTTCGCGGCGCGCGGCGAACAGCTCCCTCCCGGACTTCCAACCGATCTGTCCGTGCTGTCCCTCGGGCCGCTGTCGGAACACGCTGCGGCGACCCTGCTTGACGCGCAGCCCTGGTCGCCTTCGGGACGCGCCCGGATGGACCTTCTGCGGCAGGCCGAAGGGAATCCCCTGGCGGTCATCGAGCTGTGCCGAGCGATGCGCGCCGGCAGGCAAACGACTCCGGACGGCGTGGTGTCGCCGTCGTCCCGGATCCGGCATCTGTTCGCCGCCGGACTCGACGGCCTTCCCAAGGACACGCAACGCGCGCTGCTGTACGCGGCTGTGGCGTCCGAGCGCGAGGACCTCGCGGTCATCATGGCGGCTCTAGGGAGCGCCGACCTGGCTGTCTGGTCTCCGGCCGAGGCCGTGGGCCTCGTCACCGTCGTCGGCGGACGCGTCGTCTTCCGCCATTCCCTGGTCCGCGCGGCCGTGGTCCACCAAGCATCGGCCCAGCAGCGGCACCAGTCGCATCGGGACCTGGCCCTGAGGCTCCACACGGAGCCGTCCCGCCGGGCCTGGCACCTGGCCGGGGCGAGCATCGGTCCGGACGAGTCGGTCGCCGCCGCCCTGGAGGAGAGCGCCGGCCTCGCCCAGCAACAAGGCGGGCTGTTTGCGACCGTACGTGCGCTGGAGGAGGCCGCCCGCCTGAGCCCGTGCGACAAGGACCGGGCACGGCGACTGTCCAAGGCCATCACCGCGGCGAACGATTTCGGTGACCCCTCCTGGGTGCGCGAGTTGTACGCCGACTTCCTCGCGGTCAACGAGGACCCCGAACTCCTGGGCCCCGCGGCGTGTGGGGCGGCGTGGGCGCTCTCGCAGTTCTCCTTCCAGCGTGAGGCCTTCGAGTTGCTGTTCGACGTCATGACGAACAAACCCCCGCGCAGTGCCCGGACCATCTACGCATTACTCGCGGTCGCCACTGGAGTGGTCCACAAGTCGGGTCTCCCGGAACATCGGCACGCGCTGCGGCAGATGCGGGATCAGGTGGCGCAGGCGATTCAGGTGGCTGAGGCTGTGCAGGTCGAGCACACCGAAGCCGACGCGGGCCCGGAGCGGACAGCGCTCTACCCCGTGCTCGCCAAGGAAGAGGCCGTCGATGTCCACCTAGCCCTCACCAGGACGGTCGCCGAGCCCGGAGGACAGAGGCACCTGCAGCTCCGGGCCTACCTGAAGGAGCGGCCGATCCCCGGGCTCAACGGCGTCGCCGACACCGCCCGCATGAACGCCGTCGGGTCGCTGGCCTACCTGGCCGACGAGTCAGACGTGTGCGTGGACGTGCTCCGTCAGGTGATCGCCGGGTTGCGCGCCCGCGGCTTCCTCGCCCCGGCCATCCTCTTCACTCTGCTGGCCGGCGCGCTGTTGGACACCGGCCGATGGGCTGAGGCAGAGGAGCTCATCGACGAGGGCGCCGCCCTCGCCGCCGTCCGCAAGATGACGCACGTCGAGCTGGACCTGCAAGCCCTGAAGGTGACCGTCCGCGCGCTGCGCGGTCACAGCGAGCCGGAGATTGTGCTGACCGGTCCGCTCTGGCACGGCGTCAGCCTCGACGAGAACCGTGCCACCGACGCGCTGAGGCTGCGGGCCCGCGGCTTGCACGCCACGGCCACGGGCGACCACGAGAGCGCCTTCCGCCACCTGCGGGAACTGTTCGACGGGGATGGCGAACCGCTGCACTTCTTCCTGTCCGCCAGGTCGATCGCGGAGCTCGCCACCGCCGGGCAGCGGACCGGCCGCCAGGAGGACCTCGTACCGGTTCTGGCCGCGGTCCGCAGACAGCAAGGCGCCCGGCCCTCGACCCGCATGACGCTGTTGATGCACCACGCCGCGGCGTTGATCGAGGGCGGGGAGCAGGCCGAGCACCATTTCCGGTTGGCCGTCGCCAATCCTGCCGCCGACCAGTGGCCGTTAGAGCGCACCCAGGCGCGCCTGAACTACGCGATGTGGCTGCGGCGGCAGCGCCGCGCGAAAGAAGCGCGCGCACAGCTGACCATCGTCGCAGAGTCCGCGGTCAGGCTCGGCGCCGATCTCCTTGCCGGGCAGGCTCTGAGTGAGCTGCGGGCCAGCGGTGTCGTCGTGGCACCGAGCTCTGCGGACGCCCTGAACGATCTGACCGCGCAACAGCGGCAGATCGTCCGGCTCGCCGCCAGTGGCCTGACGAACCGCGAGATCGGCGAGCAGCTCTTCCTGTCGCCGAGAACCATCGGATCCCACCTGTACCAGGTGTATCCCAAGCTCGGGATCAGCAGAAGGCACCAGCTCCGCGACGTCCTCCAGGAAACGTGACACGACTAAGATGGGATGAATGAAGCCGGAAGTGCAGCCGGACCCGGAACCGGAGGATCCGCCGTCGGACCGCCGGTCAGCGGTGGTCATGGATTCGGCGGTGCAGCGCCTCATCGACGCGTCCGCCGATCCTCCGTATCTGCACGAACTGGGACCGGTCGACGGCCGCGAAGCCCTGCTGGAAGCCCAAGGTGACAGATTCGAGGACTTCGACGTCGCCGTAGCCTTCCGGGTCGCGGTCGTGGAATCGGACCTGGTCGGGTTCACCACGCTCCGGCCCAGGGGACTGATCGGCAAGCTCCCGGTGATCCTCTACGTCCACGGCGGCCGGTGGATGCTCGGCGACGCCCAGACTCACGCCTACCTCGCGGCCGAACTGGCCATCGCCGCCGGTGCGGCGGTGGTGATGCCGGAGTACACGCGGACGCCTGAAGCCCGCTACCCGACCGCGATCGAAGAGTGCTACGCGACGATGACCTGGGTGGTCCAGGAGGCCGACAAGCTCGACGTGGACACAGATCGGCTGGCGCTCGCCGGCGACTGCGCCGGTGCCACGATTGCCACCGCCATGACCATGCTCGCGCGTCGGCGCGGCGGTCCGCGGATCAGCGGACAGCTGCTCTACTACCCCGTTTTGGACGCTCGGTGCGACAGCACTTCGCAGCGGGAGTTCGCCACCGGACACCTGCTGACCCGCGACGCTTTGAGGTGGTACTGGGAGGAGTACATCGCGGACCCGCGTCAGCAAGCTGATCCCATCGCGTCGCCGCGGTGCGCTACTCGCGAGGACCTCGAGGGTCTTCCGCGGACTCTGATCATCACCGCGGAGGCCGACGTCACTCGCGACGAAGGTGAGCATTACGCGCGGCGGCTGCGGCATGCGGGCGTTCCGGCGACTGCCCTGCGTTTTCTTGGCACGGTCCACGATTTTGTGTCCCTGTCTGCCTTGCGTGACAGTCCGCCGACCCAGACGGCGATCCGGCAGGGCGGCGATTTCCTGCGCGGAGTCCTGCACAGCTCGCGCTGATTCGCACGGCGCCCTGGCACTGCTTACTGGTCCACCCCTTTTCCCGTCTGTCCGTCCGCCTGCCAACTCCCGACTACATGACGGTCAAGGGCACCAGTCAAGCGACCGGTGCGTCGCCTCCGCTGCCGTTGTGACTCCAGCGCCATGAACGCAAGTGTCAATCAATCGCTGGTCGCTGCACGTGGTTCCTATGGTGAGCCCACCCCACCCCCGCCGTCGTCCTGGTCCACGGCGACACGGTCGTCGGCCCCGGTGATCTCGTCGTTCACGACAAGGCCCGTTCAGCGCGGCGAACCCCGAGCGGTTCCGCACGACCGTGTTCCAGCTGCCCAAACGAATGGTGAACATGCGCGACAGCGACATCAAGATGGT
Organism: Catenulispora sp. GP43; assembly: GCF_041260665.1. Taxonomy (NCBI): domain Bacteria; kingdom Bacillati; phylum Actinomycetota; class Actinomycetes; order Catenulisporales; family Catenulisporaceae; genus Catenulispora; species Catenulispora sp. GP43. The sequence goes on from NZ_JBGCCT010000032.1 coordinate 36,440, forward strand.
GACTGCGACCGCGATCCGTCCGGAAGGCGGCGTGGCGGCGGTTCTCGCTCCGATGTTGCGTTTACTCACCGCCGGTGCACGCACCGACGGTGCGGCGGTCGGTGAGAAGCTCGCGGGCAACGTCACCGACCTGCTGGCCACGCTCGTCGCGGACGCCCGCACACCGATGCCGAATGAAGTCCCGGCCAGCATGGATGATGTCATCCGCAGGGACAATCTGGGCCGAGCCGATCTCACTGGGCGTGGTACCGGGACCAGAGTGCGTGGCTGCCCACCGCGAGGCCGCCGAGCAGCACCGTGGAGACGCATGTTCCCTCGAAGATCGGCTGGTAGCCGTGCTCCGTCATCGAGCCGGTGAGGCCGGTCGCGGCCGAGCTGCCCAGGAAGGCGGAGGCCACGAAGAAGGAGACAGCTGTGGCCCGCGCGGCCGGTGCGACGTCCGTGGCCCAGCCCTGGAGCGAGGAATGCAGGAAGGCGTTCGAGGTCCCGATGAGGATGGCGGTGACCACCAGCGCCCCCACGCTCTGCGAGAGGGCCGCGATAAGGAACGCCGTGAACAGTGTGGCCGAGCCGATCGCGATCATGCCGGTCCGGCCGATGCCCGCCACGGCCAGCCGCGCCAGGAACGCGCCGCCGATGACGCCGATCCCGTAGGTGGCGCCGACTGCGCCGGCCACCGCCGTCGACAGACCGTCGCGTTCCAAGGCGGGCACGATGTAGGTGAGAATACCGAGCAGGATCGCGCCCTCCAGCACACCAAGCAGGTATGTCCAGATCGGCCAGGCGGTGAATGCACTGCGCACTTCGTGGCGCACCGTTTCCTTGGCCCCCGGCGGTTTCACCGGCCGCAGAGCCAGCAGGAAGACCGCGGTTCCGGCCACGGTCACCCCGAAGACCACTCGCCAGTTCAGCCAGACGGCGAGCCCGCCCGCCGCCAGCATGGCCACCGTGGTGCCCAGGGCGGTGAAGGTCTGCAGGCCGGAAATCTCGCGGGCCCGAGCGGCGCCGGCGTAGGAGTCGCCGACGACGGTCAGCATGTTCGGGAACAACGAGCCGATGAAGAACCCGGTCACCGCCCTGGCAACCAGCAGCGCGCCGAAGCTCGGAGCGATGATGCTGGCCAGGCTCCCGATCAAGGCGCCGACCAACGCCACGCGCAGCACCTTCAAGCGGCCGAGGCGGTCCCCGAGCAATCCCCAGATCGGTTGTCCGAGGGCGTACATGAGCACGTATACAGTCACCAGTTGCACGGTGCTATTGAGCGAGACCCCTTCCGCTCTGGTGAGAAGCACGAGCATGGGTGGTGTGGCGAACCGATCATAGAAAGACAGGAAACTGATGCCCCGCATGAGCGGAACCGGGATCAAGGAAGCGGGTCGACCCGCGGGCTCGCCGGCGGTCCGCTCGGAATGATCCCGCTGGGCGATCACGTCCGTCATGATTCACCCCGCCCGGGCGGTGGACCGGATTCCCGCCCGCCGCGATCCGCGAGACCGATCTCCTCGGACAGCGCTTCGTGGCCGACGCTCAGATCTGCGTCCAGGACGTACCCGACCGCCGTGTGCTCCGGCAACACCGGATGGCCGATGTCGGTCCCGAGATCGAATCCGGCGGTATCGATGGCGGCCTCGAAAGCCAGCAGGAAGTGGATGTTGCCGTGGGCGGCATGGCCCGCGACCGCGGCGTCGAACCCATGGCTGCGCTGCAGCTCGGTCAAGGCCTCGCAGGCTTCTGCCAGGCGTGCGGGAGGCACCGCGAAGTCCTCGGTGATCAGCGTCGATCCAGCCGGGCGGGCCTTGCCGACCGCGGTCATGAACGCCTCGCGGGCGTGCCAGTACGTGCGGATCGCTTGGGGATCGTCTATGAAGCGGTTAGTGATGGACGCGACCGGCGACACCAGCGACAGCTTCGCCGTGACCGCGGCGGCAGCCCCTCGGTGGGCTTGGCGCGCCGACTCGTCGGCTGCGCGGAACTCCACCAGCAGGGCGGCAGCTTCGCGCGGGATATCGGCCCAGTCTGCGGGGACGCCGTCCACGCTCGCGCAAGCGCGCAGGGTGTTGCCGTCCATAAGCTCCACGGCCCGGGCACCGGCTTCGTTGAACAGCGGCACGGCCGCTGCCGCCGCGGTCATATCCGGAAAGACCAGCAGCCCGGTGTGCACAAGACGGTCCAGGGATACGGTCTTGAACACGGTCTGAGCGATGAAGCCCAGCGTGCCCTGGGAACCGACCATCAGGCCGCGCAGGATCTCGACCGGGGTCGAGCCGTCCAGGAACGCGTCGAGGCGGTAGCCGCTGGTGTTCTTGAGCTCGTATCTCGAGCGGATCCGGGCGACGAGCGCGGTGTCGGTTTCGATCTCCGCCTTGATCGCCAGCAGGCCCTCGCACAACTCGGGTTCGGCCACGCGCAGGATCTCGTCGGCATCTGGGGCCCCGGTGTCCACGACCGTACCCGACGGCAGGACGACAGTGAGGGACGACAGCAGCCGATAGGAGTTGCGGGTGGTCCCGGCTGTCATGCCCGAGGCGTTGTCGGCGACCACACCGCCCACGGTGCACGCACTCGAACTCGCCGGGTCGGGCCCCATCAGCCCGCCATGCCGGGCGAGCGCGACGTTGACCCGCCCCAGGGTCGTGCCAGGGCCGATCCTGACCTGGGCGCCGCCATCGAGCACTTCGATGCCGGTCCAGTGGCGCCGCACATCCACGAGGATGTCCTTGCCCTGGGCCTGCCCGTTCAGCAACGTCCCGGCCGACCGGAACACGACGTCCCGCCGCTGCTCGCGGGCGTAACGCAGCACGGCGGCCACGTCCTCGGCGTTCTCGGCCACCACCACGACCTGGGGGACGAACCGGTACGGGCTGGCGTCCGAGGCGTATCGCACCAGGTCCGAGAGCGTGTGCAACACCTTCGGCGCGCCGACCAGGCCGACCAGGTCCGTTCTCAAGCGGTCGGGCGTCCCGGAGGCGCGCTCGTCGGGCACCCGATCGACGGACGGGCCCTCGGTGGAGGCGGGTCGAAGCTTTCCCGGGGCTGGTTCAAGCAGCGCCATCTGACTCTCCGTTCACGGCTGTCGGTGCTCGTCGACGTGGCTAGGGACGACAGCCCTCGTCGATCCATGAACGAAGACGGCGCACGTCGTCCTCGGGCCAGGTGAAGCCTTCGTCCGGCGGCGGCATCCGCTTGGCGGCGATGGAGTGGTACACGCGCTCGGCATTTTCCATGTCTGACATGTATGCGTAGTCGTCGAGCCGAACGCCGAAGCGCATCATGTGCTCGATGTCGATCGCGCGGAACAGGGGGCGGATGTCGCGCTCGAAGCTGACGGGGTTCTCGGGCATGCCGCGACTCTAGGATTCCGTGATCCGTCCGTATTGACCCCGAACGCACATCGACCGGTCGCGGCGTGCACAGTTGCAGGAGCCTTACGCGCTGGAGGAACCCTCGCTGCCTTTCAGCAGATGGTCGCCGGCGATCCATCGTTCGGCGTCGTCCCAGCTGACCCGGCCGTCGAAGTCGGGGTGCCGGCGCAGCCACGAGGCGATGAAGGGGCACACCGGGACGATCGTCGCCCCGGTGGCGGCCACCGCGGCGAGCGCCTGGCGGGCCAGTTCGCCGGCCAGGCCCTGGCCGGCGAAGGCGTCGTCGATCTCGGTATGGATGAACACGACACGGTCTCCACGTATGCGGTATTCGGTGAAGCCCGCGAGCGCCCCGTCATGGAGGATCTCGTAGCGGTGCTCGTAGCGGTGCTCGTGGTCGTTGTTCACGACCGCGATCGCCGGGGACGTCACTGTGCCACCGGGGGTGTCTCGCCGGGCTGGATGTGCGGTATCGCCTCGGTCGGCTCCACGCCCATCTTCCCTGCGTGGAAGTCCATCAGCGCCTGGCGGACCTCGTCCTCGGTGTTCATCACGAAGGGGCCGTAGTGGACGACCGGCTCGCGGATCGGCTCGCCGCCCAGGACGATCACGTCCAGGTTGGGGTGACGCGAGTCCTGCTGTTGGTCGGCGGCGATGACGATGCTGTCACCCGTCCCGAACACCGCGGTCTGAGCGGTGTGGATCGGCCGGTTCTCCGCGCCCACGGTGCCGCGACCGTTGAGCACGTACACCAGGGCGTTGAAGTCCTTGCGCCACGGCAGCTCCACGCGGGCGCCCGGGGTCACCGACACGTGAGCCAGGGTGATCGGGGTATGGGTGATGCCCGGCCCGGACACACCTTCGATGGCGCCGGCGATAACGCGGACCAGCGCGCCGCCGTCCTGGGAGGAGGCCAGCCCGACCTGGCCGGAGCGGATGTCCTGGTAGCGCGGAGGCGACCACTTCTTGGCCTTCGGCAAGTTCACCCACAGCTGGATACCGTGGAACAGGCCGCCGGACAGCACCAGGTGTTCGGGCGGCGTCTCGATGTGCAGCAGGCCGGAGCCGGCGGTCATCCACTGCGTGTCGCCGTTGGTGATGGTGCCTCCGCCGCCGTGGCTGTCCCGGTGGTCGAAGATCCCGTCGATGATGTAGGTGACGGTCTCGAAGCCGCGGTGCGGGTGCCACGGCGTGCCCTTCGGCTCCCCGGCCGCGTACTCCACCTCGCCCATCTGGTCCATCATGATGAACGGGTCCAGATGTTCGGTGCGGATGCCGGCGAACGCCCGGTGCACCGGGAAGCCCTCGCCCTCGAAACCGGACGGCGCGGTCGTCACCGCCAGCACCCGACGGGGCACGGTCCCCTCGGCGAGGGGTTCGATCCGCGGCAGGGCCAGCGGGTTCTCTACGGTCACAGCGGGCACGACGTCCTACCCCGCGCGGCATGTACGAGAAGCCCGCGAACGTCTTCGTGGCCGGCTTCATCGGCTCCCCCTCGATGAACCTCATCGAGGTACCGATCGTCGACGGCGGCGTGCAGCTGGACGGCCTGGTTGTGCCGGTGGCGCGCAAAGCCCTGGACCTGGCGGCCTCCGGCGGCGCCAAGACGCTGACACTGGGCGTGCGGCCGGAGTCCTTCGACCTGGTCGGCGACGCCGAGGGCGCGATCGCGATGGAAGTCCACCTGGTCGAGGAACTCGGCGCGGACGCGTTCGCCTACACCTCCGCCGAGGTCGGCGACCACACCGTGGACCTGATCGTGCGGGTCGACGCCCGCGCCGTCCCGATGAAGGGAGACACCCTCTACGCCAAGCCGCACGGCCACGAGACGCACCTGTTCTCGGCCAGCACCGGCGAACGCCTGGAAGGCTGACCTTCGCGGCGTACGAACACGCGCGCCGTGGCCCGCTGACGAGACGGACCACGACGCTCGCCGCACCAGGTGACGCGGTTTCAGCCGACGGACGAGGCGGCCTTCATGATGGTGTTCGCGACCACACCCGGCTTCGTCAGCAAAGACAGGTGGCCCGCGGGGACCTGCACGATCTGCGAGCCGGCACGCTTGGCCATGGCCAGCAGTTCCGCCGGCGGGATGACGTGGTCCTGGGTGCCGACCACCGCCCAGGAGGGCAGCGTCTTCCACGCCGGGACGCCGGACGGCTCGGAGCCCGCGCTGACCGCGAACGGCCGCTGGCCGGTGGCCAGCAGGCTGGCCTGCGCGGCCGGCACCCCGTTGGCGAAACAGTTGTCGAAGCCCTGGTAGGTCCCGTTGGGGGCGACCTTGAGGTAGGCGTCGACGTCGCCGGCCGGGCCGCCCGGGTACGGGACGAAGTTCAGGAACGACGTCGGGTCCGCCGCCACGCACGAACCGGGCTGCGCGGCGTTGATCTGGAACACGGTCTCGCCCTGGTCGGGGATGTAGGCGTCGTCGTAGACCAGCCCCTTGACGTTCGGGCTCTGCGTCGCGGCGTTGGTGATGACGAAGCCGCCGTAGGAGTGGCCGACCAGGATGACCGGGCCGGGGATCGTGGACAGGAAGTCGGCGATCGTCTGCGCGTCGCTGGCGACCCCGCGCAGCGGGTTCGGCGGCGCATAGACCGTGTAGCCGGCGTTCTGCAGGCGGGTGATCACCGGGTTCCAGCTCGACGCGTCGGCCCAGGCTCCGTGGACCAGGACGATCGTTGGCTTCGCCGACGACGTCGGGGAGGTGTGGTGCGCGGCGGCGGCGCCCAGCGGCGCGGCGGTGGCCGGCGAGTCGGGACTGAGCGCGACTACGCCTGCGAACACGCACGCCGCGGCGATGGCGCCGCGACGTGCCTTCTTAGTGGACAGCATGTTTGATTCCTTCTGCTGGGTGTGCGGGATTGATCGTTAGCAGGCTGCGAACGACTGGTGGAATACCGGAGGGGGAAACGCGGGACGGGAGCCTCAGGCCGCCTGCCGGGTGTGGCCGCGATCAGCCTCGCCGAGTCCGCCCCAGACCCCGAAGGCCTGGCCGGTGCGTTGAGCGAAAGCCGCGCAGGCTTCCTTGACCGGGCATCTCCGGCAGAACGGCGGCGGTTCCGAACTCGCCGATGACCGGGATACGGCGCCGGTCAGGCCGCCGGATTGAACGCGCTGTACAGGGTCTGGACGGCCATGGTGATGGCACCCTGCGCGGCGTGCGTGGGTCGCAGCGCGTTGAGCATCACGAAGTCGTGGATGACGCCCTGGAACCGGACCGCGGTGACCGGGACGCCCGCGGCCCGCAGCTTCGCGGCGTATGCCTCGCCCTCGTCGCGCAGGACGTCGGCCTCGCCGGTGATGACCAGCGCCGGCGGCAGGTCGGCCAGCTGCTCCACGCTCGCGCGCAGCGGCGAGGCGGTGATCTCGGCGCGCTGGGCCGGGTCGGTCGTGTACTGGTCCCAGAACCACTGCATCGCGTCGCGGCGCAGGAAGTAGCCCTCGGCGAACTGGTGGTAGGAGGCGGTGTCGAAGCTCGCGTCGGTCACCGGGTAGAACAGCACCTGCTGCACCAACGGCACTCCCCCACGCTCCTTGGCCATCAGGGTCAGCGCGGCACTCATGTTGCCGCCCACAGAGTCGCCGGCCACGGCCAGCCGGCTCGCGTCCAGCCCCTTGGCGGCGCCGTCGGTGACAATCCAGCGGGCGACGGTGAAGTTCTGCTCGATCGCGACCGGGTAGCGCGCCTCGGGCGAGAGTGAGTATTCGGGGAACACGACGGCGGCGCCGACGCCGACCGCGAGTTCGCGGACCAGCCGGTCGTGGGTGTGGGCGTTGCCGAACACCCAACCCGCGCCATGGATATAGAGGATCACCGGCAGTGTCCCCGTGCTCCCCGCGGGCTTGACGATCCGGGCCTGGACCGAACCGGTCGGGCCGCCGGGAACGGTGACCCACTCCTCGTCGACGGCGGGCATGGCGACCTCACCGGACTGGACCTCGTCCACGGCCTTGCGGCCCTCGACCGGGCCGAGGTCGGCCAGGTACGGCGGGTTGGCCGTGGCCTCGGCGAAGGCCTGGGCCTCGGGTTCGAGCACCGGCTTCGCGGAAACGTTCTCGGGCATTGTGATCTCCCTTGTTAGATGAGGACCCTTACCGGGACTGACACTAAGTAGCGAAGGCCAGTCGGACTTTTCCGCCGCCGCACTAAAGGCCGACAGCCAGTGCACTGGCGCGGGGCGGACTCTCATTCGACTGTCGAAGTGCTGGTGCTTCTGCGCTTGCGCCACTGCATCGGGGACATGCCGTACACCTCACGGAACGCCCGGCTGAAGTGGGAGGAGTTGGAGAATCCCCACCGCGCGGCCACCCCGGCCACAGACCGGCGGTGTGCGTCGGGCCGGGCCAGATCGCGGCCCGCGGCCTCCAGCCTGCGCTCACGCACCCAGCCGTTGACGGTCGTGCCCTGCTGCTGGAACAGCACATGCAGATACCGCACCGATATGTGGTGCCGGTCGGCGATGGCTTGCGGGGTCAAGTCGGGGTCGCCGAGGCGCTCCTCGATGGCCGCCTTCACCCGGTCCAGCAGTGCCTGGCGCGGTACTCCCGCCGGCGGGTTCCGGCTGATCTGGTGGGTCACCGCCGCACACACGACATCGGCGGCGGCGCGGGCATGGTGCCCGCGCAACGCCGCGTCCGCGACAGCATGCTCTTCGACCAGCGCGGCCGCCAGCATGCTGAGAGCGCCGACGGCATCATCGTCGATCAGGGTCGCGGTGACGGCTCGAAGCGCCGATTCCTCCAGCCGCATCAGAGCACGCGGCATCGTCAGGACGTATGCGCGCTGCCGTCCGGAACAGACGATCTTGAAGGGCCGTCCCGCATCGTGGAGCACCAACGCCCCGGCCGGCACTCGGAGCGAACGCCCGTCCTGGATCAGCAGGACATCGCCCGCGACCTGCAGGCGGGCCAAGATGTGCCGACGCGATTCGATCCCGACGCCGCTGCCACGGCGGGCGATGACCACCGGCCCTGATTCCTCGATGGCCACCTGCACTCCGCCACTCCACTCCGCCGTGACGGACGCCGGGAACGACTTGGCGCTGCATGCCGCCATCTCGACGTCCCCGTAGGCCCGCGACAGCGCACGCCGCCAGGCCTTCGCACCGTCTTCGGGCCCGTAGTCGGCGCTGGAGAAGGCGGTCGGAGCCAGACTCTTCAGCACCGGTGCACGGACGGCCGGGGTTCCGGAGGTCATCCTGGCTCCCCCGCCGCGTTCCCTTCGGCGAGCTGCTGCAACCACTCGGACGGCGAGATGCCGTAGGCACCGCGGAACACCCGGCCGAAATGCGCGCTGCTGGAGAACCCCCACCGGCGGGCGATCTGTCCCACGCCGGCGGCACCACCGCCGGCAGCCAGTTCGCTCCGGCATTCGAGCAGGCGCAGCTCGCGGATCCATCGCCCGACGCTGGTGCCCTCGTCTCGGAACAGCTTGTGCAAATAGCGCACAGAGATTCCGTGGGCCAGCGCGATCGCCCCCGGGCTCAGCTCCGGATCGGACAGATGGCAGCGGATGAAGGCCTTGATCCGGAACAACAAGGCCCGGTCCGCGCCGGGCAGGTCGGCCGATCGCAGGCCGAGATGGTCCGCGGCCGCCGCCGCCAGCAGACCGGTCATGCTCTGCGCCAGGCGGCCGACCGCGGCGGCGTCGTAGCGCGTGGAGACGTCCGCCAGCCGGTCCATGAACGGCGAGACCAGCGCGGTGATTCCGTGGGTCGGACGCATCGTCCGGGCGGTGAGCTGCCGGAGTTCGGCCTCGCTCGGGCCGAGCAGGTATCGGGGCACGGCGAAGATCTTCATCGTGAACCGCTCGGGAAACCGGGTGCGGTAAGGACGCATGGTCTCGAAGAACGCGATATCCCCGGGTTCCAGGTCGGCGATTCGGCCGTCCTGCTCGACCTGGCAGCGGCCGCTGCTCTGGACCGCGACGAAGACCTGGCCGCCGTCGCCGCGGGCGATGAAGCGGGGAGCCCGGTGCATCTCCCCCGGGTCGCAGTCCACTCTGGTGATCTGCAGGTCTCCCAGTTGGTCGATGGTCAGCGAGGCGTCGATAGTGGGCCGCTCGGTGGTGATGTCCATCCCGACGAGCGAGGCCATGACGGCGTCGCGCCAGAAGTCCAGGCGCTCGGTGGCGGGCACCGATCGGGTGGTGATCACGTGGCCCCGGGACGGGTCGGCCGACACGACGCCGTCGTCCCCGTCTGGAGATGAGTCCGGTGTCTCTCGCATGGTTCCAGCCTGCCGGGGCCGGGCTGTGAACCGCATGAGTCGCCCGACTGACCGGTGACTGGTTCGGCGGAATCAGCTCCCGGTCACCCTGGAGCGCAGGAACTCGCAGCCGTATCGCACCGCGGCCCGGCTGGGAGGACTGTCCTTCAGCGCGTTCAGGGCGACGAAATCGTGGACGGTCCCCAAGAATCGCATCGCGGACGCCTCGACCCCGGCTTCGCGCAGTCGCCGAGCGTACTGTTCGCCCTCGTCCCGGGCTATATCGGCCTCGGCGGTGACGATCAGCGTCGGCGGCAGACCCTCCAGGTCGCCGCGGCCCGCGTGCAGTGGGGAGGCGGTCGGCTCGTTCCAGTACTCACAGCCGTACAGGTACTCCCGCCAATAGCGACGCAGCGCTTTGCGAGTCAGCAGATAGCCGGTGGCGAACCGGTGCTGGGACTCGCTGTCGCAGGCAGCGTCTATGAGTGGATAAAAAAGCAACTGTGCGGCAAGGCGGGGACCGCCATGTTTCTTGGCCACCATGGCGAGCGCCGTCGCGAGAGTCGCGCCCGCGCAATCACCGGCCACGGCTGTCCGGTCCGCGTCCAGGCCCAGTTCGTCCTGCTGGTCCACGATCCAGGTCAGCAGTGCGTAGCACTCCTGCAGCGCGATCGGATAGCGAGCCTCCGGTGTCCGGCTGTATTCGGGCACGACGGCGGCCGTGCCCGTTCCCTTGACCAGTTCGCCGACCAGACGCACGTGGGTCTGGGCGTCGCCGAGCATCCACCGGCCACCGTGCACGTAGAACAACGTCGGAGGTGGCTTGCCGGCACCTCGGACGTCCCTCGGCCGGAAGATCCAGAAACCCACGAGCCCGGAAGGCCCGACCGGCGCCACCCGGAACTCGGCGTGCACATCGAAGTCCTCGATGCAGTCGGCCTGAACCTCCTGCAGCGCCTGGCGCCCCAGAGCCGGCCCCAGGTCGTCCAGGGACGGCGGCGCCGATGAAGCCGCGATGAGCTGTTCGACGGCAGGATCGAGAACCACCGTGATCGCCCGGTACGACTCGACATCGTCGCTCGAAACCGGCTCCATCCCTCGCGCTTCCCCCCGACCCGTCCAGCACCCTATCCCGGCGATCCCGGTCGACCTTACCCGTCTTCCAGCAGATCACGCAGCTGGTGCCGACTGCTGATGCCCAGTTTGGGATACACGTTGTACAGGTGCGATCCCACAGTCCGGGGCGACAGATAAAGCTGTTCACCGATCTCACGATTCGACAAGCCGCTGGCTGCGAGCTGGGCGATCTGTTGCTGCTGGGCCGTGAGCAGGCCCAGCACCGCGGAAGGTTCCTGGGCGGTGGCGACCCCGCTGGCCCGCATCTCACCGCGGACGGCTGCGATCAGCGGACCCGCGCCCAGTTGCTCGGCGACTTCGAGCGCGGCAGCGAGTTGTTCGCGCGCCCCGGTCGTCCGTCTACGGCGCCGCAGCCAGAGCGCGTAGCTCAGCCGGGCCTGGGCACGTTCCAGCGGCCATTGCTCGCCGCCGGGATTGACCAGGGCCAACTGGAAGCTGTTCTCCGGATCGGCTTCGGGGTCGACGAGTGCTGCCGCATGGTGTATCAGCAGCGTCATGCGGGTGCTCGGCCGCTCCCCCGCACCGTCCCGGATCCGCCGCAGGACCACCGCCGCCTCCTGCGATCGGCCTGATCGGACGGCGGCGACAGCGAGGTCTGCCACGGCCCGTGCGGACAGGTGCGGGTGTTCGGGCTCGCCGTCGGCATCGAACAGGCTCCTCAGCGAGCGGAAAGCACCGGTCCAGTCGCACCGCGCCGCGGCGGACCACGCACGGGCGTGCGCGAGCCGAGCACGGGTGGCGGCGTTCTCGTCGAGATCGACGTCGATCCCGACCGCGCGGCCGGCGGCGTCGTCGGCCGTTGCCTCACCCCGCAGCGCAGCGAGGCCGAACTGGAGCACCCGAAGATCAGCCGCCACCCGGCTCATCCCGAGGACCGCGGCCTCATCCCCAGCCGTCTCGATCAGCGTGCCGGCTTCGGCCCAGCGGCCTGTGGCCACCAGGGTGTCGGCCAGCGGGGCGACCGTCAGCGCCCGGATCCCGAAAGCCGCACGGACTCGTAGCTGAGAGTCGGCTCGGCGGTATTGCTCGATACACGTATCCGGTTCGTCTGCACGGTAGGCCACCGTCCCGGCCGCGAGTCGGCGTGCGATGCGGCCGGGGCCGTCGGGAAGCACTCCCAAGCGGGGGTGCTCCAGCCGACGCAGAACGGGAGCGGCCAAGACCTGCCCCACGGCGACCGAGATGTAGTCCTGCAAAGCCGATCGGAGTGCGGTGTCGTCCAGCAGCGCGAGTACCTCCGGAGCAGCGCCGCCGGCGTCGTCGGCCGCCTCAGCGCGAGCGAGAATCCGCATGGCCTGTCGCCGGTGATCGGCCAGACCGCTGTGTTCGGCGATGCAAGTGGCGACCGTCGCGACGGCCAAAGCCAGCGGACCACTGACATCGCCGCAGCGTTCCGCCGCCTCCATCAGCAGATCGAAGGCCTCCTTCTGGTGTGACGCCGCCGACAGCGTCGTGGCCACGGCACAGGCCACGGCGCAGCCCGACTGCGCATCGCCGTTGTGCCGGATGAACTCCTCATGCAGGGCCCTGACCCACTGCAGATCTCCCACAGCACAGGCGGCGAGGAGAGCCTGGCCGAGGCGGATGCCGCGACCGGGGCTCGGCGTGAGGCGCGCGGCGTCTTCCAAAGCGCCGGCAGCGGTGAAGGCGTCGCCAGCCGACCAGGCCGCAGCGGCCAGGTCCCGGGCCACATCCGCGTCGAGTCCCAGCGCCGCGGCGGCCAGGTGCCGGGCGCGGTGTGCCGGGTTCTCGCCGACGGCTGCAAGATCACGGTGGGCTTGTTGACGAAGGTGCACAGACTGCCAAGCGACGGCGGCACTGCGCCCCAACGGATGGCAGAAGACGATACTCCGGCCGTCGACAGTGACCAGGCCCGCCGCCTCGGCTGGAGCCCACACCCTCAGGTCGCCGGCACCTAAGGCGGCCATGATCGCGGCCATGTCCTCGCCAGGCGCCGCGACCCCGGCATAGAGCAGTGCGCGCTGGGTCTGCGCCGGAAGATCGCGGATTCGAGTCACGAACCCGCGCTCCACACGCGTCACACCAGGTGCCGGACTCGCGAGGAAGGCCCGGGCGCCAGGTACCCGGGTGGCGTGGCACAACTCCAGAAGCGCCGACGGATTCCCGGCGGCTCCCTGAAGCACCTCCAGCCGGCGGCGGCCGACGGGCGCGCCGGGCTGCGCGTCCAGGATCTCCGCGGCCGATCCCAGGCTGAGCGGCCCCACATACAAGACGTCCGCCTCAGACGGCAGCCCCGCGGGGGCGATGTCGCCACGAGCCGCGAGCAGCACCGAGACCCGGCGGTTCGCCGCATGCCGGGTGAGCCAGCACAATGCCGCCAACGTCGGCGCGTCGCAATCCTGCACATCGTCCATGACGATGACCGTCCCGGCGGGAGCATCCAGCGCGCCCAGCATCGCGCGGGCAGACGCGACGCTTCGAAGCCTCAGACCCGCGGCGACCCGGCGTTCCGAAGCCGCGGCCGATCCGGAATCGAACAGCCGGCGCAAACCGGCGAAGGGAACGTTCTTCTCGGCGGTCCAGCACTGGGCCGACAACACCTGGGCCCCGGCAGCCGAGGCGCGTTCGGCGACCGACCGCAGGATCCGCGACTTGCCGATTCCTTCCTCGCCCAGCAGGACGACGATCCCGGAACCGTCCGGCCCGCACTCGGCCGACCCGAGGATCCGGCTGATCTCCGCGTCCCGTCCCACCGTCTCGATCGTCGACTCCCGTGGCCCAGACCAGTTTCTAAGCGGCCGCCGGACGCCTCCGACCGGCCCGATCGATTCTTCCCGGTCTCTTCTGGCCGCTGGTATCTGTCACATGACCAGTCTCGCGGGCAGCGCGCCTTCCGCGGGTGCGGTCGGATGGGTCGGCCTGGCAGGATGAAGCGATGGTCATGATCCTCGGCCGGGACGACGGTCTGTCCCGGCTCGGTCTTCTGCTCGATGCCGCCTTCGACGGAGGGCCGAACGTGCTCGTGCTCACCGGCGAACCCGGAGTCGGCAAGAGCACCCTGGTCGAATGGACGGCACAGCAGGGTGTCATCCGCGGCATGCGGACGCTGTTGGCCCGGGGCAGCCGGAGCGAGTCCGGATCGCCTCTGGCGGCGATTCAGCAGCTGCTGCGTCGGATCGAGCCAGACGTCCCGGACACCCACGCCGGAGTGGCGAACCTGCTGTCGGACACCGCGAAACGGCAGCCCTTGCTCCTCCTCGTCGACGACCTCCAGGGGCTCGACCACGAATCCGTGGCCGTCCTGTCGTTCGTGGCCCGGCGCATTGCCGGCGAATCCATCGCGGTGCTGCTCGCGGCGCGGGAAGACGCGGTACCGGACCGCTTCGACCGGGACTTCCCCACCCTGGTCGCCGAACCGCTCGACCGCCCGGCCTCCGGTCGGCTCCTGGACGCCCAGCCGCATCCGCCGCACGGCCGGGTACGCGTTCAGATCCTGGAGCAAGCCGCGGGCAACCCGCTGGCCTTGATCGAGCTCACCCGGGCCGTCGCCGGAAACCGGGACGGGGACCTCGCCGGCTCGCAGTCCCTGCCGCTGACCAAGCGGCTCGTGGAGACGTTCGCCGCCGACCTCCCCGACCTGCCAGCCCCGACCCGCAAGGCCTTGCTTCTGTTCGCGGCCGGCGCCACCCGGTGGTCGCAGGCGCACCGCGCCGACCCGGATCTGGTCGGCGAACAGAGCCTGGAGGCCGCCGAGCGCGCCGGGCTGGTGCGGATCGAGGCCGGACGGGTGATCTGGCGCCATCCTGTAACGAAAGCCGCGGTCTACTGGTCTGCGTCCTTCGCCGAGCGCCGCGCAGCCCACCTCGCGCTCGCCGCCGTCACCGACGCCGACACCCCGGAATGGCGGGCCCGGCACCTGGCCGCTGCCGCCTTGGGCCAGGACGAGGACGTCGCGGCCGAGCTGGCCCGCGGCGCTGATCGGGCCGAGAGCCACGGTGCGCAGGCCACGGCAGCCACGCTGCGAGAACGCGCAGCCGAGCTGACGCCCGACCCCGCTGTGCGCGCCAGGCGACTGCTCGCCGCGGCACAAGCAGCGATGCTGGCCGGCTACCCGCAGTGGGCTGGAGACCTGGCCGGCCAGGTCACCGAGTTCACCCAGGATCCGGAGGTCCGTGCTCGCGCCGCGCTGTCCGGCGGATGGGCGCTGGGGATCACGCTCCGTCACGATGAGGCGCTGGCGCTGCTGTTCTCCGCCGTCGAGAGCCTGCCGCCCACCGATCCGGCCCAAGCCGCCGACGCTCTGGTGACGGCGGCGACATCCGTCTACCACTCCGGCGACCCCTTTCACCGGTCGGAGTTCGAACGGCTCTGGGCTCCGGTCTCGAACCTCCCCGAGCATGTCGAGCGGGCCTGGCCGATCGCCATGCTGCATCCCCACACACGGCGTGCCGCGGGTCTGGACGCGTTGCGGCACAGCCTCGCCGGGCTGAACGAGGTTTCCCCGCCGGCCTTGGTCGCGCTCGGTAGCGCCGCCTGGATCCTCGACGAGACCGATACCGCCGTACGCCTGCTGGGCCGAGCCTTGGACCAGGTACGGCGATCCAGGACCGGCACCGTAAACGCCTCCGTCGCGCTGGCCCTGGCAACGGCGTTGTTCGAGAGCGGAACGTGGGCGTCGGCCGCCGGCTGCGCCGAGGACGCCTTCCTGATGGCGACCGAGGCCGAAGCGGACTGCATCACGGTGGAGTCGCAGCTGCTGCGGGCCACCCTCAGGGCCCTAAGCGGGGCGCACGAGGAGGCTCGATCACAGGCGCTCAACGCCGTGAAAGGCATCGATCTGCGGAAAGCCCGCAACGTGCACGTGCGGTACCGTTACGCCCTGGGGATGGCGGCGCTGGTCGCGGGCGACATGGTCCCGGCTTACGAACAGCTCCGCAGCGTGTTCACACGAGACTTCCAAACCAGCCCGATCCACTACCACGCCTCCGTGTACTACCTCGGCGATCTGGCGTCGGCCGCTGTCCGGGCCCACCGCGCCGACGACGCACGCACCGTGATGAAGGCTGTCGAGCAGACCATCGGCCCCGGCGCTTCACCCCGTGCGCAGGCGATCCTGCACCGGGGGGCGGCTCTGCTGAGCGGCGATGATCATGCTGCTGCGGAAGAACACTTCCTCGCGGCCCTGGAAGATCCCGCTTGTACCCGCTGGCCGTTCGAGCACGCCCTGGTCCAACTCGACTACGGCGAATGGCTGCGCCGCCGTCGGCGGGCGGCCGAGGCCAGGCCGAGGCTGGCCACCGCGCTGGAGATCTTCCAGCGCCTGGACGCGTGCCCATGGCTGGACCGGGCCACGGCCGAGCTCAGGGCGGCCGGCGGTCCGACGACGCCGCCCGCGGCGGACAGTCCCGGCGCCGATCTGACTCCGCAGGAACTCCAGATCGCGCAGCTGGCCGCGCAAGGACTCACCAACCGCGACATCGCCACGCGGCTCTTCCTGTCGCCACGCACTGTCGGCTTCCACCTGCACAAGATCTTCCCCAAGCTCGGCATCACAGCCCGAGCCCAGCTTCGGGACGCTCTGGCCGAACCGCCTCGGCCAGTGGATTGATCGCGTTAGGGCTCGGCTGTGTGGAGACGCCGCGCTCCGGCGTCTCCACGCAGCCGGTGCAGCTGGTCAGCCGGCGGCCCGAACCGCCTTCAGAATCAGATCTGCGACGGTCGCGGGGTGAGACAGGGCGACCGCGTGCGAGGCTCCCTCGACCTCGATGACGGTGGCGCCGGAACGACGGCCGCCGAGCCGCTCCACCTCGGGGTTGATGGCGTTGTCCGCACCGGACACCAGGAGCCAGGTCGGCTTGGTCTTCCACGCGGCGGCGGTCGCCTTCTCCCCGAAGGCGGCGGCGGTCAGCGGCCGCTGGGCCACGGCTAGGACCTTGCTGACCTCCTCGGGAACGTCGGCCGCGAAGACCTCGGGGAACGCCTCGGTGTTGATGGTGAATTCGGCGACCGGCTCACCGTCGGGGCCCGGGTAGCTCCACTCCTTGAGGTTGCTCGCCAGCGGGGTGGCGGGGAAGCCGCCCTGGAGCTCGCCGAGGCTCTCACCCTCCTCCAGCACGTACGCGGCCACGTAGACGAGGCCGACGACGTTATCGGCGACGCCGGCGACCGTGATGATCGCGCCGCCGTAGGAGTGCCCGACGAGGACGACCGGGCCGTCGATCTGGGCGACCACGGAGGCGATGTACGCCGAGTCGCCGGACAGGCTGCGCAGCGGGTTCGCCGGCACGAGGACCGGCACGCCGGCCGATTGGAGTTCCTTGACGACGCCGGACCAGCTTGCGGCGTCGGCGAACGCGCCGTGCACGAGCACGACGGTGGGGATGGTTTCAGTCATGGTGATGTCTTTCGCTGAGCGGACAGATGCTACTTGGCCGCTCACGCTAAAGACGTCTGCGACCCGGATCTGACCGCGAGCGCACCAGCCTGCACCGCAAAGTGCACCGGTCCCGCGTCGCGACTGCCTTGTTCTCTCCATGCTGAAAGGCAGTGCGCTGCGCGGCACAAAACGTCCACGTCCCGCTTCTAGATTCACGGCGAATGTCCCCCCATGGACCGTAGAGGCCACCGAACAGGAGTCCCGTCTTGACTACCGACCAGCAGCCCAATGACGCAGATGTCTTCAACCCGGACGTGTTCCCCATCGTCCCGGCGCGCACCTTCGACGACCTCGAGGTCGGTGAGGTGTTCCGAGCCCCGAGCCGGACACTGACCGACGCGCACGCGGCGGCGTTCCAGACCGTGTCCGCGGACAACCACCCCATCCACTACGACACGCGGTACGCCCGTCGGCACGGCCACAGCGCGCCGGTCGTCCACGGGTTGCAGGTCCTGGCGTTCACCGCGCCCGGCGCCACCTTGTTCCCCCACTTCATCGGGGACGTGTTCGTCAGCTTCCTGGAGCTGTCGTGCAGCTTCCTCGGTGAGGTGCACTCCGGCGACACGCTGTACCCGGCATTGACCATCACGGCCCTCGAGCCCCAGGGCGAGACCGGCGTGGTCGTCACCGCGGCCACCATCCACAACCAGCGGGGCGACCTCGTGCTCTCGGGACAGCACAAGTACTTGCTGCGCCGATAGCCCGTGCACTGCGCGGCTTATCGAGGTGCGCTGACGGAAAGGCCGGCGCACCGGCCCTCCTTAGCATGAGCCCGACGCCGCACCGTGACGAGCCGCGAGGAGAATCATGTGAAAGCAGACCGTCGCCGAACAGTACGTCGACCTTCTGGCACGCGCCGGAGTCCAGCGCATCTACGGCGTCGTCGGCGACAGCCTCAATCCCGTCGTGGACGCCGTCCGCCGCACGACGGCATGAAGTGGATCCAGGTACGGCACGAGGAAGTGGCCTGTCCTAGTCGAAAACGCTGATACAGACGCTGGCCTGGGTTTTCATGCTGCGGGATGGTATTCGTTGAGCAGTCCTCCGAGTCGTTGTCTCCTGTGGATCTGACCGGCCTGGGTGGGGAATCGGAGCACCGTAGCGTCGTCGTCCGGTGCGCGTAGTGCCATGCCGTGACCTTGGTGGGACCGGCCGGCGTTGTAATGATCGAAATGCTCAGTCAGCAAACCGGTGCAGGTGGCGTTGGCCGGTGATGAGGAGTCGGTCGCAGCATTCGCGGCGGATGGAGCCGATGAGCCGCTCGGCGTAGGCGTTCATCCTGGGGGCCTGCGGTGCGGTAAGCAGGACCTCGACGCCGATGGAGGCGAACACCGCGTCGAAGGCCTCGGTGAACTTCGCGTCCCGGTCGCGGATCAGCCGGGTGAAGCGGCGGCCGCTCTGCTCAAGATCGAAGGCTAGTTCCCGGGCAAGTTGCGTGGCCCAGGCGCCGGTCGGATGGTCGGTGACACCCACCAGAGAGGCCCGGCGACTGCCGACCTCGATGACGACCGCCGCATACAGCCGTTTCAGCATGACGGTGTCGACGTGCAGGAAGTCGATCGCCAGGATCGTTTCGGCCTGGGCGCGCAGGAACGTGCGCCAGGTGTCGTCGCGCCGGGACGGCGGCGGGATCCGATGTGCCCGCAGGATCTTGCGGATGGTGGAGGCGGCCACGCGATGTCCGAGCCGGCGCAACTCGCCCTGGACGCGAACGACGCCCCAGGTGGGGTTCTCGGTGGTGAGTCGGATGATCAGCGCCACTACGTCATCTGGGATTGGTGGGCGTCCTGGTGGCTTGGGCTGGCGCCACTTCGCGGCGAGTAGACGACGGTGCCAGCGTAGAAGGGTGCCGGGAGTTACGATTCGGTGCGCGCGCAGCGTCTTGGGCAGCAGGCGGGACAGCGCGGCCAGCACAGCACGGTCCGTCCAGCCGATCCGCGGCTTCGGGTTCGATCGGCGCAGCACCGCGACCTCCTGACGCAGCGCGAGAATCTCGACGTCTTTCGACACTGAGGACCGGGCCAACAACGCCAGCCAGGACAACACCTGGACGAAGATCCGGTACAGCAGTCGCACAGCCACGAGCACCGATCAT
Source organism: Catenulispora sp. GP43 (assembly GCF_041260665.1). Classification (NCBI taxonomy): domain Bacteria; kingdom Bacillati; phylum Actinomycetota; class Actinomycetes; order Catenulisporales; family Catenulisporaceae; genus Catenulispora; species Catenulispora sp. GP43. The sequence goes on from NZ_JBGCCT010000032.1 coordinate 55,641, forward strand.
ATGCAACGATCACCCAGGTCAAGACCGGTATCCGAGTATTCGACCAGGACAGGGATCCTTCCAGGTCTCCCAGCAACGCATCCCTGTCCCTTCCGTGTCCCAGGTTTCGACAAACCCCGCGCATGCAGCGCCTAACAGCTGCTCAGGACCTTGATCGGGACAAGCAGAGCCGGGCCTCACGCCCCACTCCTAACAGAATGCACATGAGGCTCTGACGGGCTACGCCGAGATCCCCAACGAGCTCTTCTCTCCGCGCGTGCGGGGCTGATCTCGGGTACGGGGCCGTCGACTGGCCGGGGCCGACGTGCTCCCCGCGGGTACGGGGCTGATCCCTGAGCCGGCGGCGAGCCGCTTGCGCTTGGCGGCGTGCTCCCCACGCATGCGGGGCTGATCCCCTCGACGGAGTCGTCGTCGATTGACCGCAAACGCATGAGTCCGGCATCGAGCACAGGACCGCGCAAGAGACAGAATTCGACCACTCCAAGGCGCCGGACCAGCCATCAGCGCAAGCCCGTGCGGCTCGACCTACACAAGTACGCATGGGCTATGCCTGGCCTGGCAGTGCCAGTTATACGAGTCCGTCCCCGGACCGCACCCGGACACTTCTGCTGAGACGACAGAGAGCACGCGGCACGGATCGGAACGCCGCGGGGTTGTCCGACAGCGGGCGATACGCTCAGGCACAGCCCCTGACCTGGCGATACCGTGGCTGGGGGCTTCAGACTGACCCGTCTGGCCGGCCGGCACGACGCGACATCCAACGCTACGAAAATCAAGCCCGCGACCAAGATCAGGTACGGAGTCGGGACGGCCGTACCCGGACCGTACCCGGACACTTCTGCATTTCCCGAAACCCGGGCCCGTCGTTCGAACGTTCACGCTAAGAGTCGCGGTGACTCGACTCGACAGAAAGAAAAACCCCAGCTCATCTGGGGTGAGCACGAGTTTGAACGAGTGCCCCCGGCAGGATTCGAACCTGCGACCATCGGATTAGAAGTCCGGTGCTCTATCCACTGAGCTACGAGGGCCTGGCGGCGACGCGGGCTCATCTTAGCGGGTCGGGGGTGGGTTCCAGCCTGACGTTTCTGGTGGGTGGTGTGGCCCCGCCGGTGGGCGGGGCCGGGGGTGGGTCAGGCTTCGGGGGTGAGGATGGTGTGCAGGTCGCGGCGGGCTTTTGCCAGGATGGCGCGGGCCTGGTCGTGGTGGGTGGGGTTGGGGGTGCTCACGGCTGCCGTGTAGGCGTTGGTGAGCTTGCGGAGGGCTCGGTCGGCGCCGGCCAGGCCTTCGCGGGTGGCGCGGTGGGCGGTGCGCTGGTCGCGGGTGGGGCGGTCGGTGTCGCGGGCGGGGCGGTCGGTGTCGCGGGCGGTGCGGCGGGCTTCGGCGTGGGCCGTGCGGTGGTGCTCGCGGTGGGCCTCGCGGTCGGGGCGGTGGTGCTGGTCGTGCTCGGCGCAGTTGTGGTTGTGGTGCGCGGTGCGGTGGTGCTCGTGGGCTTCGGCGCGGCGGCGGTCGCGGTGGGTGGCGCGGCGGTCGAGGGCGGCGGCGAATTCGGGGGCGCGGGGGTCGAGGCCGTGGGCGAAAGCGAATTCGAGGACGCGCTGGTCGGGGCCGGAGGCGAAGGCACGGCGGGAATCGCGGGGGTCGAAGCCGGGGCGGGAATCGCGATGGGCGAAGCCGGGGCGGTCGGAGGTGCTGACGTCGAAGGCGCGCCGGTCGTGGCCGCGGCGGGAGAAGCGTCGGGGGCCGGGTCCGCGGCGGGCGAAGTCGGGGCGGTCGAAGTCGCGGCGGCGGGACCTGCGAGGGCCGAAGTCACCCGGGTCGAAGTCGCGGCGGTCTGAGCTGCGGTGGTCGGAGTCGCGGCGGTGAGAGCTGCGCGGGCCGAAGTCACCCGGGTCGAAGTCGCGGCGGTCGGAACCACGGCGAGCGAAGTCGCGGGGGTTGAAGTCGCGCGGGTCAAGGTCGCGCGGGTCGAGGTCGCGGAGGTCGGGACCGCGGCGGCCGTAGTCGCGGCGGCTGATGCTACGCGAGTCGGAGTCGCGGCGGTCGAAAGGGCGCGGGCCGGGACCGCGGCGGCCGAAGTCACGGCGGTCGTAGTCACGCGAGTCGGAGCCACGGCGGTCGGGGCGGCCTCGGTCGGAGTCGCGGTTGTCGGAGCCGCGGTCGTCGCGGGCGCGGCGGTCGGAGTGGTGGTGGCAGTCCGGGTGGCCGGGGCCGTGGGTGCGGCGGGTGGTTCGGGGGTTGGGGGTCTGGTTGGGGGTGTTCATGGTGTCCTCTTTCGGGGGGGGTGACGATCGTCTCCGATCTGTCTTTGGGTCTTGTGCGACAGTCTTTGGTTGCTGTCGATACGTTAACGATATATCGATTACTTGCGGGAGGCAAGTCATACAGAGAGCCGCAGCTCAGGGTGGCTGCGGCTCTGGTGGTCGGGCTGGTTCGGATGCCGGTGGGGGTCAGCTGGTGGTCGGCTGCGTCGGCTGCGTAGGTCGCGAGCGATACATCGCGCTGGTCGCCACGATCGCCAGCGCGAGGCCGGCGGCTACCAGGAAAACAAGGTCGTAGCCGGACGACAGAGCAGACCTGGACGGAGTAGACCCCTTCGCGGCGCGGGTCGCGGCGATGCTGGCGAGGATGGCCAGGCCGATCGAGCCGCCGGTCTGGTCGGCGGTGGTGGCCAGGGCGCCAGTGATGCCGGCGTCGGTGGGGGCGGCTGCGGCTGCGGTGGTGGTGGTGTGGTGGTGGCGGCGGCAATGAGGGTGGGGAAGGTCAGGCCGATGCCGGTCGCGATGAGGAGCATGGAGCCGAGGATGTCGGTGAGGTAGTTGGAGCCGGTGTGGGCTTGGGCCAGCCAGCCGAAGCCGAGGAGGAAGCACGCCCCGCCGGCGGCTAGTGCGGTGACCGGATTGGTTCGCCGGTTCATGTGTTGTCATGCGGCCAGGGCGAGGTCGCCTCGGGCGCGTCCTCCCCAGCGCAGTCCCTTCTCGCTGCGGACCCGGGCGCGTTCGCGGCGCTGGGCGGCGATCACGTCGGGGTGGCGGCTGTGGGCGTTGCGCCAGGTCAGGTAGGCGTGCAGGTCGCGGGTCTGTACGGCGTGGTGGGAGCGGTGGGAGTGGGCCATGGTGAACTGCCGCAGCGGCCTAAACTGCGCCTCGATCGGGTTGGCCCAGGAGGCGTACGTCGGAGTGAACAACAGCGTGACGTGGTTCGCGGCGGCCCAGGCGCGGATGTCCTTGTTCTTATGCGCCGACAGGTTGTCCAAGATGATGAAGATCTGCTGGTCGGCCGGTCGCGTCCGCCGGATGCTCTTGAGCGCGAGCAGGGTGTTGACCGCGCCCTTCCTGCGCCGGTTGATCCCCCACAGCCGGTCGGCACCGACGCTGTAGCAGCCGTGGAAGTAGGTCACCCCGTGCGTGCGGTGGTAGGTGGCCGGCAACCGCCACGGATGCCCGGCCCGGGCCCAGCCGGCCCCGGCCACCGGGCGGATGCCCAGCGGCCCGAACTCGTCGAACGCGAACGTCACCTCGGCGTGGTGCTCCAACGCGTCCTCGATCGCGGCCAGCTTGGCCTCCTTGTGCGGATCCGGGGGCTCCTTCCAGGTGCGGGTGCGCTGGAAGGTGACCCCGCGCCGGGACAGCAGCGTGCGCAGCGTCTCACGCCCGATCCGGATCGGGCGGACCGGGTCAGCGGCGAGGTGCGCGGCCGGCTTGCGGATCGACCACCGGGTGAACGGCGCCCCGGACTTCCCGGGGCGCTGGCTGGCCACAGCCACGACGTAGTTTTCGTCGTCTTCACTGAGCAGGCGGGCGCGGTGGCCCGCCCACCGAGGGTCCAGGCATCGAAGACCGATCTCGTTGAACGCGTGGATCACATCGCGCGCCGTGTCCTCGTCCGCCGCCACCAGCCGCGCGATCGCCGGCACGGTGTTCCCACTGGACGAGGCCAACACGATCATCGCCCGCCGATACCGCACCGGACTGGCCGACCCGCGCCGCACAATCCGCAACAGCCGCTGACCTTCCTGATCGGTCAGCCGCCTGGCTTTCACTCGTTCCGCCATCAGTGCCTTTCCACTCGATGAGACGATCCATCCCACCAAAGCAGGCAACTGCGACAGCTATTCCCGAAGCCGGTGGACCAATCCGGTCACCGCACTAGCAGGGCTCGGACTCCGGCGCGGGGAAGCAGGGTGGCTGCTTGGCGGGCTGTCAGGAGGAAGACCATTGCGGCGGGGGTTTGGCCGAGGCCCGCTCCCAGTGCGCTGTGGCCGAGGACGTTCTGCAGAAACAGCGCGGTGAAGTGCCACATGGCGATGGCGATGCCGCCGAACAGGTCAGCATGCTGGTGCCGACTCCTACCTCCCGGGTGCGGAACAGGCGTGGGGGCGTCATCGGGTGGGTGGCGAGGCGGCCTTCCACGATGACGAAGACGGTCAGTAGGCACAGGCCGGTCACGGCTGGCGCCGTAACGGCGAGGCTTGCGGTGCCGGTGGCCGCGCCGGCGAGATCCAGGGATTCGCGGTGGGTGGACAGGCCGGTGGTGATGGCGCCGCCGGCCAGGGCACCTGCCATGCCGCCGATGCCGCCGGCGGCTGACCAGGCGCCGAAGGCTCGGGCGCGGGTGTGCTCGTCGGTGAAGGTGGTGGTGATCACGGCCAGGGTGGCCGGGGCCAGGAGCGCGGCGCCGGCACGTTGGGTGATGCGGGCGGTGACCAGGGTCGCCACCAGGCTGGAGGTGGAGAACAGGGCCAGGCCCGCGATCAGGGTGCGGTGGTGGCCGAACAGGTCGGCGGTGCGGCCGCCGAGGAACATGAGGCCGGCGAGGGTGAGGAGGTAGCCGTTGACGACCCAGGCCAGGCCGGTGGCGGTGAAGGCGAGGCGGTCTTGGATTGCCGGGAGGGCCACGTTCACGATGGCCGAGTCCAGGATCACCATGAACTGGCAGGTGCAGACCAGAACCAGAATCAGGCCGGGGATGGGGGGCGGAGCTAGGGACAGTGTCAGGGGTGGGGGGACCCGGCGCATCCCGCGCGTGGGGTGATGTCGCTGTCGCTGCCGCGTCAAGGAGGCCAGGCGATCCGCCTGCTGAGCCTGCGCCACCGGGTGCGAGCCGCAGAGCTGCTGGCCCCGCTGGGCCTGCATCCCGGCCAGGAGGCGCTGCTGCTGGAGCTGGACCGCGCCGGGCCGAGGATCCAGGCGCAGCTCAGCCAGGCGCTGGGGTGCGAACCGCCGAGCGTGACGCTGATGGTGCGCAAGCTGGAGGCCTCCGGGCATGTGCGGCGCGGGCCCTCCCCCGACGACAAGCGCGCCAGCGTCGTCGAGCTCACCGAGAGCGGTCGGGAGCTGGCGGCGGAGGTGAAGGAGGTGTGGTGCGAGTTGGCCGACGAGACGGTGGCGGGGCTGCCCGCGCCGACCGCCGAGGGGCTTCCCGGTCTCCTTAACGCGTTGACCGCCAACGTCGATACGCGCAGGCGGCCGCGGCAGCAGCGGCGGCAGGCCCGGGAGCGGGGAGAACGGAGAGAAAGCGGAGAACAGGGCGGGGCGTAGGGCTGTTATCCTGGGAGCACCGCGAAGGGGAGTAGCTCCAACGCCGGGACGTCGACATACTGGCCCGCCTAGGGCCCGGCCCCCGGGACGTCCGCGAGGGCGTTGAGCAAGACCTTCGGCCCGCAGCGACAGCTGCCGCGCCGATGCCTCCCCCGAAATCGGGCCTCGGATGCGGCCCGACTCGAAGGACTCACCCCGCCGTGGATCTGATTGTCATCCTGACAGTGTTCGGGATCGTCTTCCTGGCCGAGTTGCCGGACAAGACCGCACTCGCCTCCCTGGTGCTCGGCACCCGATATCGCCCCTCGCACGTCTTCGTCGGCACCGCGGCGGCGTTCCTCGTGCACGTGGTGCTCGCCATCCTCGCCGGCAGCCTGTTGACACTTTTGCCTGGCCGCCTGCTGCATGCGGTGGTCGGCGCGTTGTTCCTGATGGGCGCCATCCTGTTGCTGCGCGGGCGCCATGACGAAGCGGAAGAAGAGGAAGAACTCAAGCTCCGGGGGGACAAGCCGGCGACGTTCCGGCGGGTCGCCGGGATGAGCTTCGGCGTGATCCTGGTCGCCGAGTTCGGGGACCTGACGCAGATCGTGACCGCGAACCTCGCGGCGAAGTACCACGACCCGATCTCGGTCGGGATCGGCGCCACGCTGGGGCTGTGGGCTGTGGCGGGGCTGGCGATCGTCGGGGGACGCGGGCTATTGAAGGTCGTGCCGATCACAGTGATCACGCGCGTCGCGGCGGGGATCATGGGGGTGCTCGCGGTGATCAGCATCGTGGAGGCGATCCGGGGCTGAGAGCTCCGGCGGCGATCAGACGGGGGACTGTGTCGGCGGCTTGGACTTCAGCCCGCTGCCGCACAGCGGAGCCACCGCGAAGGGCACCTCGGCGTCCGGTGCACCCTCCGGCTCGCCGACTAGTCCCGCGCTAAGGGCCGCCCAGCACGCCGCGCCGGTGGGTTCCACATACAAGCCGGCGCGCGCCAGGGCGGCGTGGGCTGCGGCGACCTGGTCGTCGGTGACGGTCACGATGCGGCCGCCGGTAGAGCGGACGGCGGCGAGGATCTGGGCGCCGCGGGCCGGGCGGGCGATGGCGATGCCTTCGGCGAGGGTGGGTTCGGCGGCGATCTTCGCCGGTTCGCTTTCTCCCGCTTGGAAGGCCGTGGCCAGGGGTGCGCAGGTCGCGGCCTGGACGGCGGCGATGCGGGGCAGGTGGTCGATCAGGCCCGCGGCGAGGAGTTCGCGGACGGCGAGGTGGGCGCCGAGGACCAGAGTGCCGTTGCCGACCGGGAGGACGAGGGTCTGCGGAAGGCGGCCGCCGAGTTGTTCCCACAGTTCGAAAACGTAGGTCTTGGTGCCGTGGAAGAAGAACGGGTTGTAGACGTGGCTGGCGTAGAGGGTGTCGGGGTCGTCCGCAGCCTGGGCCGCGGCGTCGGCGGTGTCTTCGCGGGAGCCGGGGATCTGGTGGACGGCGGCTCCGTAGGCGCGCAGTTGCGCGACCTTGCCGGCCGACGTGGATTCCGGGACGTAGACCTCGCAGGCGATACCGGCGCGGGCGGCGTAGGCGGCGACGGCCGTGCCGGCGTTGCCGCTGCTGTCGGCGATCATGCGCCCGACCGACAGGCTGCCGGCCAGGGCGGCCAGCAGGACGGCGCCGCGGTCCTTGAACGAGCCGGTGGGCATCAGGTAGTCGACCTTGAGCCGGACGTCGGGGCGTCCGGGGGCGCCGACCAGCGGGGTCATGCCCTCGCCGAGGGTGATGGCGGCCGGTTCGGACAGCGGGAGGGCTTCGGCGTAGCGCCAGAGCGTGGGGGCGCGGCGGGCCAGGTCGGCGGGCTTCGGGAAGGCCGGGGTGAAGCCGGACAGTTCCAGGACGCCGTGGCAGTCGGCGCAGCGCCACGCGAGGTCTTGGAGCTCGTAGTAGTTGTCGCAGGCGGGACAGTGGAGAGTCAGGTGCGGAACGGCTGAGGTCGGTGCTTGCGGTTCCGCCACTGTCACTGTCGCGCCTCCGGGGTCAGGAATGGGTTCCCGACGTTACTCCTTCACAGGGCCCGGGGAGTCGGGGCTTCAGCAGCCCCGCAGCAGCGAGGACTCATGCCGTCGCAGCAGCCGCAGCACCAGCGCCAGGCAGGCCGCGCCGAGCACGACGAGCATGCCGATGTCCGCGCTCCACATCCCGACCGAGTGCTGCCACAGCGGGTCGGTGGTGGTGCGGCCCTGGGGTGGGCCCATGATGCCGGGGAGGTTGATGCTCGCGGCCTCGGCGGCCACGGCCCAGCGCGAGGGCGAGAGCCAGGCCAGCTGCTCCAGGCCCAGGCTGTGGAAGAGCGGGAAGAGCGAGCCGCAGAAGACCACCTCGACGATGGTGATCAGGACCAGCAGCGGCATGGTCTTCTCGGTGGTGCGCACGATCGCCGAGACCACCAGGCCCAGCAGCATCGAGGTGACGCCGAGCAGGACCGCGGCGATCATCAGCTCGGGGACCGCGGTGCCGGAGAAGATCAGGCCGTGTGCCGGGAGCTTGCGGGGCAGCAGGCAGATCGCGGACAGGACGATCGTCTGGGTCGCGGTGATCACGCCCAGGACGATGGCTTTGGACATCACGTACGCCGAGCGCGATAGCCCCGCCGCGCGTTCGCGGTCGTAGATGCCGCGTTCCTTGATCAGTTCGCGGACCGCGTTGGCGGCGCCGGTCAGGACCGCGCCGACGGCCAGGACCAGCAGGACGGTGGGGGCGTCGGTGTTCTTGTCGCCGCCGGAGGCCGCGGCCAGGCCCGAGGCGGCCGGGATGGCCAGGCTCAGGACGCCCATGATCATCGGGAGCGCGGCCAGGAGGAACAGGTGGCCGCGGTCGGCGGCGATGACCGCGAGGTAGCGGCGCATGAGGGTGCGGAGCTGGGAGCCCCAGCGCTGCTCGGCGCGGGGGGTGGAGAAGCCGGAGACCAGGGCGTCCTGGGAGGGGGCCTTGGAGGCTGCCTTGGAGGCTGCCTTGGAAGCAGCCTTGGAGGCGGCCTTCGGCTCGGGGGACGGCGCCGGGGCGGTGGCCACGGGGGTCGCGGGGGCCTCAACCGAGTCGAGTTCACGGGCCGTAGCGGGACCAAGGTCCTCGCTCGAAGACCGCGGTGAAGGAAGCGTGGCGGCCTCGGACGCCTCCGCGCAGTACGTGAGGTGGTACCCGGACGCGCGGTACGCCGCGGCCCAGTCGTAGTCGCGGCGGCACGAGAAGGCCAGGAACACGTCCGCCCACGTCTCGCACTCGAAGAACGCCAGCGCCTCCTGCGGCGGGCCGTAGTACGCCACTCCCCCGCCGGGCGCCATCACCAGCAGCAGGTCGCAGGCCTGCAGCTCGGCGACCGAGTGCGTGACCACCAGCACGGTGCGGCCCTCGTCGGTCAGGCAGCGCAGCATCCGCATCACGTCGCGGTCCATACCCGGATCCAGGCCGGAGGTGGGCTCGTCGAGGAACAGCACCGAGGGCTTGGTCAGCAGCTCCAGGGCCACCGACACCCGCTTGCGCTGGCCGCCGGACAGGGTGGCGACCTTGTTGCCCTCGAACCCGGTCAGGCGCAGGTCGGCCAGGACCTCGTCGATGCGGCGCTCGCGCTGCTCGGCGGTGGTGCCCTGGGGGAAGCGCAGGGCGGCGGCGTAGCGCAGGGCCGCCTTCACGGTGAGCTGGGCGTGCAGGACGTCGTCCTGCGGGACCAGGCCGATGCGGTGGCGGAGCAGGGAGTACTCGGCGCACAGTTCGCGGCCGGCGTAGCGGACCTCGCCGGAGTCGGCGGGGCGGGAGCCGGTCAGGGCGCGCAGAAGCGTCGACTTGCCGGAGCCGGAGGGGCCGATGACGGCGACCAGCGCCTGGTCGGGGACGTCGAAGCCGACGTCGTCCAGGAGGGTCTTGACCACGCCGCGGTGCTTGACGGTGACGGTCAGGCCGCGGGTGGACAGGGCGGCGACGGCACCGGGGGCGACCGGGGCGATAGGGGGGCGGGCCGAGGTCGCGGAGGCCGGCACGGGCTCGAGCAAGGTCGCGGAGGCCGGCACGGGCTCGAGCAAGGTCGCGGAGGCCGGCACGGGCTCGAGGAAGGTCGCGGCCGCCGGAACCACCGTCGCGGTCTCCGTCGCCGCCGCCATGGACGCCGCCAGGGCCTCAGCAGCCGGGAGCGCCATCGGGGGTCCGACCTCTACTTCCGTAGGGGTCGCGGTCAGTGTCGGAGCCGAGGTAACGGTCATCTTCCCTGCCTTGCCGGATCAGCCTTGCTGCCTTCGCTGTCCGACATAGATGGACTGCGCGTGGATTTCCAGTGTGTAGCACATGGACGCCGATTCACGCATCGATCTTGTGATTCTTACTCTTTTGCCAGTCCTCGACCCGAAAAATCGGCTCTGGGTAGCGGCTCCGGTACCTTCCGCAGTCGTTTCGGGGAGGTTTGCGCACCGCCGCATCGCCCGAACAGACGAACCCCGGGAACTGCCCGCCGGCTCTGGTCACAGAGTGCTGACCAGCGGCGACACCCGGTGCCCGGCGATCACAGGCGTCCCGCTGGACACGCGCGGGCAGGCGAGTGCGACCACCCTGGTGCGGTGGGAGTCACACGAGTCACTTCCCGCACCGCGATGGGTAGGCGAGTGTTAGGAGTCCCTATGCGGACGACCGCCAAGTCTTCGTCGTCGTCTTCGGCACCCCGGCGGCAACCCGCCGAACCGGTGCTGGAGCGGGTGAAGGGCCCGGAGGACCTGGCGGGGCTGGATACCGCCGAGCTGACCGCACTGGCCGAGGAGATCCGCGGCTTCCTGATCGAGAAGGTGTGCGCGGCCGGCGGCCACCTGGGGGTGAACCTGGGCGTGGTGGAGCTCACCATCGCGCTGCACCGGGCGTTCCGCTCGCCGCGCGACGCGCTGCTGTTCGACACCGGCCACCAGAGCTACGTGCACAAGATCCTCACCGGCCGCGCCCCGGGCTTCGACGCGCTGCGCCGGCACGGCGGCCTGTCCGGCTACCCCTCGCGCTCGGAGTCGGCTCACGACTGGATCGAGAACTCGCACGCCTCGACCGCGCTGAGCTACGCCGACGGCCTGGCCAAGGCGTTCCAGCTGCGCGGCGAACTGGCCGACGGCTCCGGCGACCCGGCGCGGCGGCACGTCGTGCCGGTGATCGGCGACGGCGCGATGACCGGCGGCCTGGCCTGGGAGGGCCTGAACAACCTGGCCGGCGCGGCGGACCGGCCGGTGGTGATCGTCCTGAACGACAACGGCCGCGCCTACGCCCCGACGATCGGCGGCATCGCGACCCACCTGGACGGACTGCGACAGGGACGCCGGGCCCAGCACCTGTTCGGCGACCTCGGGCTGGCCTACGTCGGCCCGGTCGACGGCCACGACCTCGCCGCCACCGAGCAAGCCCTGCGCGAGGCCGCGGCGCTGGGCCGGCCGGCGCTGGTGCACGTGATCACGACGAAGGGCCGCGGCTTCGCCCCGGCGGAGTGCGACGAGGCGGACCGGATGCACGCGGTCGGCGTCGTGGACCCGCGGACCGGAATCCCGGCCAAGGCGCCGAAGAAGAGCTGGACCGAGGTGTTCGGCGAGCAGATGGGCGCCATCGGGGCGGAGCGGGACGACGTGGTCGCCGTCAGCGCGGCCATGGTGCTGCCGGTGGGGCTCGGCGAGTTCGCGCGGCGGTTCCCGGACCGGGTGTTCGACGTCGGCATCGCCGAGCAGCACGCGGTCTGTTCCTCGGCCGGTCTGGCCGCCGGCGGGCTGCACCCGGTGGTGTGCGTGTACTCGACGTTCTTGAACCGGGCCTTCGACCAGGTGGTCATGGACGTGGCGCTGCACAAGGCCGGCGTCACGTTCGTTCTGGACCGCGCCGGGGTGACCGGGCCGGACGGGGCCTCGCACCACGGGATGTGGGACAGCGCGATCCTCGGGATCGTCCCGGGCCTGCGGCTGGCCGCGCCCCGCGACCCGGCGCGCCTGGCGGAGCTGCTGCGGGAGGCGGTGGCCGTCGACGACGCGCCGACCGTGATCCGCTTCCCGAAGGCCGAAGCCGGACCGGACATCGAGGCGCACACCCGGATGAACGGCGTCGACATCCTCTACCGGGCCGCCGGACGCCCGCTGGACGTGCTGATCATCGCGGCCGGGGTGACGGCACGGACCTGCCTGGCCGCCGCCCAGGAGCTGGACCGGCTGGGAATCGGGGCGACAGTGGTCGACCCGCGCTGGATCCTGCCGGTGAACCCGCACCTGACGCATCTGGCCGACCGGCACCGGCTGGTCGTCACCGTCGAGGACGGGGTGCGCAGCGGCGGGATGGGCACGGCGGTGGCGCAGGCGTGCGCGGACGCGGAGTCGACGACACCGGTGCGGGTGATGGGACTGCCGCCGGAGTTCCTGGCGGCCGGCAAACGCGAGGAGATCCTGGAGGGCGCCGGGATGGGGGTGCGGGACGTTGTCGCGACGGTGGTCGACGGCCTGCGGGCCGGGCCCCGGGCCGCGGCGCCGGAGCCCGCGGAGCTGCTCGAGATCCCTGATATCCCGCCGGTGGTCAGCAAGGTGAACGGCTCGGTGAACGGGTCCGCGAACGGTTCGGTCAACGGGTCGATCAACGGCTCGATCAACGGCTCGGCTAACGGGGGCTCGGCGATCGGGTCGGCGAACGGCTCGGCGAACCCGGCGGACAGGAGGGCCCGGTGAACGCGATCGACCTCGGACTGCCGACCTTCCCGGCCGCCGAGGCCCGCGAGCATCGAAGGATCAGCCGGCAGCTCGACGTCGGCGGCGTGCCGGTGGGCGGGGGCGCCCCGGTGTCGGTGCAGTCGATGACCACCACGCTGACCGCGGACGTGAACGCCACGCTGCAGCAGATCGCGCAGCTGACCGCCGCCGGGTGCCAGATCGTGCGGGTCGCGGTGCCGTCCCAGGACGACGCCGACGCGCTGCCGGCGATCGCGAAGAAGTCGCAGATCCCGGTGATCGCCGACATCCACTTCCAGCCCAAGTACGTGTTCGCCGCGATCGACGCCGGCTGCGCCGCGGTGCGGGTGAACCCGGGCAACATCAAGGCCTTCGACGACAAGGTCGGCGAGATCGCGCGCGCCGCGCAGGACGCGGGGATCCCGATCCGCATCGGTGTGAACGCCGGTTCCCTCGACAAGCGGCTCTATGAGAAGTACGGCAAGGCCACACCCGAAGCCCTGGTCGAATCAGCGCTCTGGGAGTGCTCGCTGTTCGAGGAGCACGGGTTCCGGGACATCAAGATCTCGGTCAAACACCACGATCCGCTGGTGATGGTGGCGGCGTACCGGCTGCTGTCGGAGCAGTGCGACTACCCGCTGCACCTCGGCGTCACCGAGGCCGGGCCGCTGATGCAGGGCACGGTGAAGTCGGCGGTGGCCTTCGGGATCCTGCTGTCGGAAGGGATCGGCGACACCATCCGGGTCTCGCTGTCCGCACCGCCGGTCGAAGAGGTCAAGGTCGGCATCAGCATCCTGGAGTCCCTGGGACTGCGCCGCCGGCACCTGGAGATCGTCTCGTGCCCGTCCTGCGGACGCGCGCAGGTGGACGTGTACAAGCTGGCCGAGCGGGTGCAGGCGGCCTTCGACGGGTTCCCGCACCCCCTGCGCGTCGCGGTGATGGGCTGCGTGGTGAACGGCCCCGGCGAAGCCCGCGAGGCCGACATCGGCGTGTCCTCCGGAAACGGCAAGGGCCAGATCTTCGTGCGCGGCGAAGTGGTCCGCACCGTCCCCGAGGCCCAGATCGTCGAGGCGCTCGTGGAGGAGGCGCTGACCCTGTCCGAGGGGTCATGAGCAGCGGCGTCGCCCTGGTGACCGGGGCCTCGTCGGGCATCGGCGCGGTCACCGCCGCCGCCCTGGCCCGCCGCGGCTACCGCGTCGTGGTGCACGGCCGCGACGAGCGCGCGACCGCCGAGGTGGCCCTGGCGGTCGACGGCGTCCCGGTCTGCGCCGACCTCGCCCACGCCGGCGAGGCCGAGCGCCTCGCGGAGCGGGCCCTGCAGGTCGGCCGCGGCCACGTCGAGGTGCTGGTGAACAACGCGGGCTTCGGCTGGTACGGCGACTTCGAGGCGATGCCGACGAGTACCGCGCAGCGTCTGCTGGCGGTGAACCTGGCCGCGCCGATCGCGCTGACCCGCGCCCTCCTGCCGGCGATGCGGGAGCGCGACGCCGGCCGGGTGGTGTTCGTCAGCTCCATCGCGGGCCGGGTCGGAGTCGCGGGCGAGGCGGTGTACGCGGCGACGAAAGCCGGGCTCGACTGCTTCGCGGACAGCTTGCGCGGCGAGCTGCGCGGCACCGGCATCGGCGTCGGCGTGGTGGTCGCGGGAGTGATAGCGACCCCGTTCTTCGAACGGCGCGGGACGCCCTACGCGCGCCGCTGGCCGAAGCCGATCCCGACGGAGACGGCGGCCGCGGCGGTGATGCGGTGCGTGGAGCAGGGGGCGGCGGAGGTCTATGTGCCGCGCTGGTTGCGGGTTCCGGGGGCGGTGCAGGGCGTGGCGCCGGGGGTCTACCGGTGGCTGGAGGGGCGGTTCGGGGGCGAGGGGGAGGCTGTGGCGCGGGACGGCGGGCGGCGCTGAGCGCGGGTCCTCCCGCGCCGCAGCGCTACAAGTCGGCCCGCCGGCGCGGCAGCCCTATCCCTCCCGCAGAGCCCGCACCGACTCCCGCAAAGACCCCACTGTCGCGAAGACCGCCGTCGGCTCATATCCGCAGTGCGCCATGCAGTTCGCGCAGCGCGGGTCGTTGCCGCGGCCGTAGCTGTCCCAGTCGGTCTCCTCCAGAAGTTCCTTGTACGTCTTCGCGTAGCCGTCCGACATCAGGTAGCACGGCTTCTGCCAGCCGAACAGCGAGTAGCTCGGGATGGCCCAGGCCGTGCACGGGAAGTCCGTCTTCCCCTCCAGGAAGTCCAGGAACAGCGGGCTGTGGTTCAGGCGCCACCGCTGCCTGTTCCCGTTCGCGAACGCCTTGCGGAAGACTTCGCGGGTCTGCTTCACCGGCAGGAAGTGGTCCTGGTCCGGTGCCTTCTCGTAGGCGTACCCGGGGCTGATCATCATCTGGTCGACGCGGAGGTCGTCGTTCAGGTAGTCCAGGATGTCGATCACGTCCTGCGGCGAGTCCGTGTCGAAGAACGTCGTGTTCGTCGTCACCCGGAAGCCGCGGCGGCGCAGCTCGCGGACCGCCGCCACCGCCTCGTCGAAGACGCCTTCCTTGCAGACCGACTGGTCGTGGCGCTCGCGCAGTCCGTCCAGGTGCACCACCCAGGTGAAGTACCGCGAGGGCTTGAAGCGGTCCAGCTTCTTCGGGATCAGCAGTGCGTTCGTGCACAGGAACACGTAGCGCTTCATCTTCACCAGCTCGTCGACCATTTCGCCGATCTGCGGGTGCATCAGCGGCTCGCCGCCGGCGATCGAGACCATCGGCGCGCCGCATTCGCGCATCGCGGCCAGGGCCTGCTCGACCGGCATGCGGCGCTTCAGGACGTCCGCCGGGTGCTGGATCTTGCCGCAGCCGGCGCAGGCCAGGTTGCAGGCGAACAGCGGCTCGAGCTCCACCAGCAGGGGGAACTTCTCGCGGCGGCGCAGCTTGTTGCCCAGGATGTAGCTTCCGATGCGGATGCTCTGGCGGACCGGCATTCCCATGGTTCCGCGCCTCCTTGCGAGTAGATCAGGTGAGGGTTCTTCAGACGTGTTCGAGTGCTGTGGCCCAGTGCCGCAGGACGACACCGATGGTTTGCAGGCGTTTTCGCGCGGTCAGTCCCGCGCGCAGGGTCGAGGGGCGGACCAGTGGGTGGTCCGGGGTGTCCACGACCACCCGGACCACCGTGAACGGCCGGCCGCGCGCGGTCGCGACCAGGGGGAACGACTCCATGTCCACCGTGGTCACGCCTTGCCCCGCCAGCCGGGTCAGCACCTCGGACGACGCGACGTGCTCGAGGGTCGCGATCGGTCCGGTGACCACGGCCGGGACGCGCCGGGCGTGGTGGCCGGCCTCGGCCTCGGCCTCGGGCTCCAGGATCAGGTGCTGCTCCAGCGCGAAGGCGACCGAGTCGGCCCAAGGGCACGCGATGACCGCACCGCCGTGCCGCACCTCGTCGGCGACCACCACGTCCCCCGGCTCCAAGCACCCGTCCGTGGCACCCCCGAACCCCGCGACGGCCAGCACGTCGAACGCCCGCTCACGCCGCGCGAACTCCTCGGCGCGCCGCAGGCCCATCCCGACCCGCTCGACCCGCAGGCCGTCGGTCTTCAGGGCCCGGGCCTCGATGCCCAGCGCCGCGCAGACGAGCAGATCGGTCCGGTCGGTCATGTCAGAGCCCCCAAAGCCCTCACATACCGCCCCAGCGCGTTGATCGGGAAGACCAACCGGTACAGGTGGTAGTTCAGGTAGAAGTCCCCCGGGAAACCGGTCCCGGTGTAGTGGTCCTCGTCCCACGTCCCGTCCGGGCGCTGTGTGCGCACCAGGAACCGGACGCCGTGCTCGGCCGCCGTCCCGCGCTCCTCCCCCGCCGCCAGCAACGCCAGCAGTGCCCAGGCGGTCTGCGAAGCCGTCGAGACGCCGCGCCCGATCCACCGCTTGTCGCGGTAGGAGCGCAGGTCCTCACCCCAGCCGCCGTCGTCGTTCTGGTGCTCCTCGAGCCAGCGGACGGCGCGGCGGACCATCTCGTCCTGCGGGTCCACGCCGGCCGCGACCATCGCCGGGACCGCCGCACCGGTGCCGTAGACGTGGTTGGCGCCCCAGCGCCCGAACCAGGATCCGTCGCTCTCCTGCGCGCGCACCAGCCAGTCCAGCGCGCGCCGCGAGGCCGGGGAGCCGGCGCGGCCCAGTGCCGCATAGGCCTCCAGGGTGTGCGCGGTGACGTCGGCGGTCGGCGGGTCGATGACCGCGCCGAAGTCGCAGAACGGCAGCTTGAGCGCCAGGGTGCGGGTGTTGTCGGCGTCGAAGGCGCCGTAGCCGCCGTCCTTGCTGGCCATGCCCTCCAGCCACTCCACGCCGCGCCGGATCGCGGCGGGCGCGTCGGGGTGCGCGACGCGGTTCAGGGCGATCAGCACCTCGGCGGTGTCGTCGACGTCGGGGTAGCCGTCGTTGTCGAACTCGAAGGCCCAGCCGCCGGGGGCCACGCGCGGGCGGCGCACCGACCAGTCGCCGGGGTTGGTGATCTCCTCCCCCAGCACCCAGTCGGCGGCCCTCACCAGCGCCGGGTGGTCCTCGGGCAGGTCGGCGTCACGCAGCGCGGTCATGGCCAGGACGGTGTCCCACACCGGGGACTGGCAGGCCTCCAGGCGGCGTCCGCGCTCGTCGCGGATCGTGAACCGGTCCAGGCCCTCGATGCCCTTGCGCATCACCGGGTGGTCGACGCCGTAGCCGAGCAGGTTCAGCGCCATCAGCGAGTACACCCACGGCGGCTGGATCCCGCCCCAGGAACCGTCAGCCTCCTGGCGCGCGATGATCCAGTCGGCGGAGCGGCGCAGCGCCGCGTCCCGCACAGACCGCGACGGCCGCCGCTCATAGACGTGCAAAGCGCGGTCGAGCGCGCTGAAGAAGCCGCGCTTGGCCGGGACGGGCCGGCCGGTCCGCAGCTCTTTGAGGT
Source organism: Catenulispora sp. GP43 (assembly GCF_041260665.1). Taxonomy (NCBI): domain Bacteria; kingdom Bacillati; phylum Actinomycetota; class Actinomycetes; order Catenulisporales; family Catenulisporaceae; genus Catenulispora; species Catenulispora sp. GP43. Next base: position 72,772 of record NZ_JBGCCT010000032.1, read on the forward strand.
CGAAGCCGAGCGGCCGGACCGGCCGCAGGGCGTTGACGATGGTCAGCGGCACCACGGTCTGCCGGGCCCAGCAGGCCCAGTCGTAGACGTTGAGCGGGAACCACTTCGGCAGGTAGATCAGCTCCGGCGGCATCACCGGCAGGTCCGACCACTGCCATTCGCCGAACAGCGCGAGCCAGATGCGGGTGAAGACCCGGCTGGCCTCGATGCCGCCGGCTTCCAGGATGTGTGCACGGGCGGCGATCATGTGCTCGGCGTCCGGGGAGTCGCCGGCCATCTTCAGGGCGGCGTAGGCCTCGATGGTCGTGGACAGGTCGGCCGGGCCGTCGAAGAAGTTCGCCCAGGTGCCGTCGGCGCGCTGCTGGGAGCGGATCCAGTCGCCGGCCTCGCGGGTCACCTCGTCGGTGCGGATGCCCAGGAACTGGCGCAGCAGCAGGTCTTCGGCGTCCATGGTGACGTTCGTCTCGAGCTCGCCCTTCCACCAGCCCGCGGCGTCCTGCAGGCCGAGCAGGTGGTCGGCGGCCGCCTTGAGCGCGGCGGCCGCTCCGGAGGGGTCAGCGGACCCGGTCGTGGTGAGGTCGGCGGCGATGAGGTCGGTCACGGGTTCCCCTAGTTGTCCCGGTGGGTGACGAAGCGCGCCACGGCCAGGAACTCGGCGCGCACGTCGTCCGGGATGTCGGCGGTGGCCAGCCGGGCCTCGGCGGCGGCGATCCGGGCGTCGGCGGCGGACTCGGCCCAGGCCCGGCCGCCGGCCTCCTCGATCAGGGCCGCGGCCTGGACCAGCTGCGGTTCGGTCAGCGGCTCGGTCTGCGTGTACAGCAGGGCCAGCCGGGCCGAGGCCGGGGTGCCGGCGCCGAGCGCCGCGGTCACCGGCAGCGACTTCTTGCGTGAGCGCAGGTCGTTGAGCACCGGCTTGCCGGTCACCTCCGGCTCGCCCCAGATGCCGAGCAGGTCGTCGACCAGCTGGAAGGCCAGGCCCAGGTCCTCGCCGAACCCGGACAGCGCCAGGGCCAGCCGGTTCGGCGCCTCGGCCAGCACCGCGCCGATCGAGCAGGAGCAGGCGAACAGCGCCGCGGTCTTGTCCATCGACATCACCGTGCACTCGTCCAGCGAGACGTCGGTGCGGGTCTCGAAGCCCAGGTCGAGCGCCTGGCCGGCGATGAGTTTGCGGGTGGTGGCGGCTATGTGCCGGGCGGCCCGGTGCGCGCCGGTGGTGCCGCGGTCCAGCAGCACCTCCTCGGCCAGCGCCAGCAGCGCGTCGCCGGCCAGGATCGCGGCCGGGACGCCGAAGACGGTCCAGGCGGCCGGGCGGTGCCGGCGCATGCGGTCGTTGTCCATGACGTCGTCGTGCAGCAGGGAGAAGGCGTGCACGAACTCGACCGCGACCGCGGCCGGCACCACGCGCGCCATGTCGGCGCCGGCGGCCCGGCCGGACAGCAGCGCCATCGCCGGCCGCAGGGCCTTGCCGCCGGCCGGGCCCTTCGGCGCCGAGCCGTCGGCCTCGACCCAGCCGAAGTGGTACGCCGCGACCCGGCGCATCCGGGGGTCCAGCCGTTCGACGGCGGCGCGCATGGCCGCCTCGACCAGCTCGCGGCCGGCGGTCACGGCGTGCGGGACGACTGTCATCGGACGTTGCCTTTCTGCAGGTGGCGACGGCACAGGCGGGCGGCCGTCAGTCCGCTGCGCACCGCGCCCTCCATGGTGTCGGGCCAGCCCGTGGCGGTCCACGCGCCGGCGAGGAAGAGCCCTGGTACGGCGGTCTCGGCGGCCGGCCGCAGGGCCCCTGAGCCCGGCGTCTGGCGGAACGTGGCGTGCCGCTCGCGGGTGACGAAGAACTCCGCGACCCGCGCGCGCCGGGCCTGCGGCAGCGCCTCGGCCAGCGCCGGCAGGAACGCCTCCCGGATCTGCGCGACCGGCGCGTCGATCCACTGCCCGGCCGCGGACACGACGCTGCTCACGTACTGGCCCTGGCCGTGTCCGGGTTCGAGCCCAGCGGCGCCGGTGCGGTCGAAGACCCACTGCACCGGGGAGTCGACGACGGCGGCGAACGGGGAGTCCAGAACGGGGCGGTCGTAGAGCACGTGCACGTCGACGATCGGCGAGGACGCCAGGCCCGCCCAGCTCGCCCGGTCCGGGCACGCCGCCTCGGGCACCAGCGCGGCGGCGGCCGGATGCGGCACCGCGACGATCACCGCCTCGGCGTCCACCGGGAAGCCGTCCACGACCAGCCGGTTCCCGGAGACGACCTGCTCGACCTTGGTCTTCAGGTGCACGCCGCGCAGCGTCTTCTCGGCGGCGCGGCCGTGCAGCTCGCCCAGCGGGATGCGCGGGACGCCGATGTCGGCGGCGTCGGCCCGGCCGAGCAGCGCCTTCTGAATCACCATCGCCGACAGCCCGAGCGAGGCCTCGTCCACGCCGCAGTTCAGCGCCGCGGTGACGAACAGCTCCCACAGGTAGCGGCGGGTGCGGTCGCTCTGGCCGTGCCGGTCGAGCCAGTAGCCCAGGCTCATCGCGTCCACATGCGGGTCTGCCGGGTCGACCTTGCGCATCGCCAGAGAGGCCGAGGCGGCGCGCAGCCGCTCGGCCGGGGAGAGCAGGGAGTAGGTGGCCAGCGCCGGGAGCAGGTGCAGCGGGCCGGGCAGGCCGGTGCGCCGCAGGCGGGCCTCGGGGCGCTCGTCGGGGGTCAGGATCCGCAGGTCGAAGCGGTCCTGCAGGTCGATGCCGTGCGCGGTGCCCAGGCGCTGCAGCAGGCCGCGGTAGGCGGTGAAGGCGCGCAGCATCACATGCTGGCCGTTGTCCACGGTCAGGTCCGGGCCGCCGTCGGAGCCCGCGCGTTGGAAGGAGTGCGTGGCCCCGCCCAGGCGCGGACGGGCCTCGTACAGCTCCACGTCGATCCCGGACTCCTGGAGCGCGACGGCCGCCGCGATGCCGGCCAGGCCGCCGCCGACCACCGCCACGCTCACGGCGTCACCCCGGCCAGCGCGCGGGCCGCGACCACGCCCTTCTCCCAGGCCGGGAGCGACATGCGGGCGTTCAGGGCGCTGATCGGCTGCTCGGCGATGCGGATGAGCAGCCGGCGGTAGATCCCGGCCATGGCCGCGGTGCAGGCGGCGCTGCGCCGGTCCAGCAGCGGCAGCAGTTTCAGCCCGGTGTCGTACCAGCCGCGGGCGCTGGCCGCCTGGTCGCGGACCAGCGCGGCCAGGTCGGCCTCGTCGTCGACGAAGCGGTCGTGCTCGTCGATCTTCAGGGTGCAGCCGTGCCGGACCAGTTCGTCGGCCGGCAGGTAGACGCGGCCCATGAGGCCGTCCTCGCGGATGTCGCGCAGGATGTTGGTCAGCTGGAGCGCGACGCCGAGGGAGTCGGCGTAGCCGGAGGCCTCGTCCAGGCGGGCGGGATCGACGCCGTAGACGCCGAGCGAGAGCCGGCCGATGGAGCCCGCGACGCAGCGGCAGTAGAAGGTCAGCTCGTCGGCGGTGGCGTAGTCGGTGCCCCGGACGTCGGCCTCGCAGCCGTCGATGAGTTCGTCGAAGGCGGCCAGCGGGATCGGGTGCCGCTTCGCGGCGTCGGCCAGCGCGACCAGCACCGGGTCCTCGGGGTGCTCCTCGATGCGGTGCAGCTCCTGGCGCGCGGTGTCCAGCTGCGCCAGGCGCTCGCCGCGGGTCTGCGAGCCGTCGCCGATGTCGTCGACGCGCCGGGCGAAGGCGTAGACGGCGGACAGCGCCTGCCGCTTGGTGGTGGGCAGCAGGCGGATGCCGTACGCGAAGTTCCGGGCCCGGGAGCGGACCACCCGTTCGCAGTGCTCGTAGGCGGCTTGCGGGTCGATGCTCGCTCGGCTCACTTGGTCACGTCCCTTCCGAGGATCAGCAGGGCTTCGCCGAGCGTCCGCGCGCGGCCGGGGCGCAGGCGGGCGGCATGCACGTCGTAGGCGCCGCCGCGCAGCGCCGCCAGGGTGGCGCGGCCGCCGGCCAGGTAGCCGGCGACCGCGATCCGGGCCCAGCCGTCGAGCTTGCCGATCAGCGGGGCGCCGTCGTCCAGCAGCGCCGCGGCGCGCTCGGCGTTGCGGGCCACCACGCCGCGCAGCCTGGTCGGGGTGGTGGCGGCGCCCAGGTCGGCGTCGGTGCAGCCGAACAGCCGCAGGTCGTCGGCGGGCAGGTAGACCCGGCCGTCGGCGAAGTCCTCGGCGACGTCCTGGCAGTGCTCGATGACCTGCAGGGCGGTGCAGATGTGGTCGGACAGCGCGAGCCGCTCCGGGGACGCGGCGTCGAACACGTGCAGCACCAGGTGCCCGACCGGGTCCGCGGACAGCGCGCAGTACTCGACGAGCTGGTCCCAGGTGGCGTAGCGGTGGATCTCCTGGTCCTGGCGGTTGGCCTGGACCAGCTTGCGCAGCGGCGCCTCCGGGATCCCGTGCTCCCGGGCCACGGCGCCGATGGCGCGCAGCGCCGGCAGCTCCGGGGCGGTGCCGGCGAAGATCCGGTCGATGTCCCGGTCCACCAGGTCGAACAGCCGCCCGCGCTCGGCCGGCGGCGCCTCGTCGCCGATGTCGTCGATCAGGCGGGCGTACCGGTAGACCGCACCGAGCGCCACCCGGTGCCGGGCCGGGAGGATGCGCAGCGCCACCGGGAAGTTCTCGCGGATGGTCCGCTCGGGCGGCATGGCCGGATCGCCGGCGCCCGGACGCGTGGCACTCGCCGCCCGCGGACCGGGTCCGCTAGCGGAGTCGAGCCGGCTGGCCTTCAGCATCAGTGGAATCCCTTCGCCTCTCCAGCAACGCAATCAGCACTCGGCCCTCCCGTCCCCTTTTCCTGATCCATTCGAGGGTCCCCATCGGCTCGGCACGCGGAAGGGGGTTGATCCGGGCAGTCGCGCCGGGGTGTGATCGGCACCGGCGCGGGAAGATGCCGGGCATGCGTTCGGTGGCTGTCGCGGCGGCGGGCGCGGCGATCGGCGCGGCCGGGCTGGGCCTGGCGCACGTCGGGCCCGCCGCGAGCTGGCTGCCGCCGGTGCGCCGGCGCTTCTGGCCGGCGCTGGACGCCCGGGGGCGGGCCGACCACGTGGCGCTGACCTTCGACGACGGGCCGGACCCGGTCAGCACGCCGCGCTTCTGGGACCTGCTGGACGAGCTGGACGTGCGCGCGACGTTCTTCGTGCTGGGCTCGCGGGCGGCACGGCACCCCGAGGTGGTCGCCGAGACCGCGGCGCGCGGGCACGAGGTGGCGGTGCACGGCTGGACGCACCAGCCGCAGTGGCTGCCCAGCCCGCAGCGGGACGTGACCGAGCTGCGGCTGGCCCGGGACGTGGTGGAGCAGGCCTGCGGGGCGCGGCCGGTGTGGTTCCGGCCCCCGTTCGGGGTGCTGACCACGGGGTTGTGGCGGGCGGCGCGGCGGGCCGAGCTGCGGCCGGTGCTGTGGGGCGCGTGGGGCCGGGACTGGGAGGAGGACCGGTCGGCCGCCGAGGTGCGGCACACGGTGCTCGGCTCGGTGCGCGGGGGTACCACGGTGCTGCTGCACGACACGGCGCCGGACGGACGCGGGGAGGCTTGGCGGACGACGCTGGAGGCGCTGCCGGGGATCGTCGAGCGCTGCCGGGGCGCCGGGTGGAACGTGGGGACGCTCGCGGAGCACTTCTGAGGGTGATGGGGCGCCGCCCATGACTCTTCCGCAGCAGCCATCGCGCCGCCCCTCACGACAACCCCACGCTGTTCAGCGCCGCCCCGAAAGCCGTCTCCCACGGCGCCCGCACCGAGCCCGCCGAGGGCTTCGGCGTCTCCCGCTCCAGCGCCGCCAGTGCCGCGCGCACCACGTCCCGCGGCGCGGCGCCGGTGACGTCCGCGTACCCGAGCTCCAGCTCGTGCTGCAGGTTGTCGCGGCCGTGCCCGGGCACCACGTCCAGCAGCAACAGCCGCCGCCCGATGGCGCGCGCCTCGCTGCAGGTGTCGCCCGAGCTGGTGACCACCAGGTCGGCCGCCGCCATCAGCGCCGGCACCCGGTCGGAGTACCCCAGCGCCCGGACGCGCGGCTCGCGCCGCTGCACCTCTTGCAGCCGCGCTTCCAGCTCTTTGTTGCGTCCCGCGACCGCGAGCACGTGCACGCCCGCCCGACCGAGCGCGGCCGCCGCCTCGGCGACCGGGCCCAGGCCCCAGCTGCCGCTCATCAGCAGCACGCAGCGCGCGTCCGGCGGGATGCGGAACTCCTCGCGCGCTTCCTGCTTGCTCGGCGGTGAGTAGAACGGTGTCCGCAGCGGGGCCGGGGCGACCACGGTCCGGGCGCCGGGGCGGTAGCGGCGCACGCCCGCGGCGGCGGTCTCGGAGGTCACCAGGAACAGGTCGGTGCTGTCGTGCACCCACAGCCGGTGCGGGGTGACGTCGGTGCAGAACACCATGTGCGGCGGGACAGCGACGCCGTCGCGGTGCAGGGCGTCGACCGCACCGGCGGCCGTGGAGAACACCGACACCACCAGCCCGGTCGGGCGCCGGTCGAGCAGATCACGCACGCGCGGCGCCAGCCGGGAGACCGCGGCCTTCTCGGTGGAGCGGGCCAGGCGGGTGCCGGGGCGCAGCGCGGAGAAGTGGAACGCGTCGTACACCCCCGGCACCGCCAGCAGCCGCCGGAACACCGCCTCCCCCGCCGCGCCGGACCGGCGGCCGAGCAGAGCCATCGCGTCCACGGTCGCCGTGGTCCAGCCGCGGTCGTGCAGCGAGTCCGCGCAGGCTGCCGCCATCACGTCGTGCCCCTGGCCCAAGGACCCGGACAGCAGCAACGCGTGCGGCATCGCCTGCGGCCTCCCTCAGCGTGTCTCGGCCCGGTACCACTCGGCGTAGCGCCGCACACCCTCGGTGAACCCGGTGGTCGGCGACCAGCCCAGCAGCCGCTTGGCCTTGGCGTTGGAGATCCGTGTGCCGGCGTAGTCCGCGGCGCGCGCCGGGACGTGCTCGACGGTGATCGGGCCGAGCAGGCCGTCCACGGTGTCGGCGATGTCCCGGACCGAGATCGGGATGGTGCCCTCCAGCGCGATGGTCTCGTCCTCGGCGGTCGGGGACAGCGCGAGCACGTGCGCGGCGGCCAGGTCCCGGACGTAGACGTAGTTGCGGGTCTGGCGGCCCTCGCCGGCGATGGTGATCGGCTGCCCGGCCAGCGCCGCCTGCACGAACTTGGCCACGACCAGGGCGTCGCGCATGCGCGGGCCGTAGGGGATGCCGTAGCGCAGGATCGTGAAGTGCTGGCCGTACAGCTCGCGGTAGCTCTGCACGGCCATCTCCGCGGCGAGCTTGGTGGCGACGTAGAGGTGGCCGCTGCGCCGCAGGTCGAACGGGACGTCCTCGGTCAGTTCGGCCAGACCGGCGCCGCCGCCCTCGCCGTCGGTGTGCGCGGCCCCGTACACCCACACCGTGCTGGCCAGCACGAACCGGTTCATGCCGACGCGCCGGGCGGCCTCCAAGGTGGTGCCGGTGCCCTCGACGTTCAGCCGCAGAGCGCGGACCGGGTCGTCGGTGACCTGCCCGACGTCGGCGGCGGCGGCCAGGTGGAAGACCACCTCGCCGCCGTCCAGCGCCGTGGTCAGGCCGGCCAGGTCCAGGATGTCGGCCTGCCGGTACTCGGCGGCCGGGTTGAGCTTGCTGATCCGGCTGTCCACGACCACGACCTCGTGGCCGGCCTCGACGAGCGCGTCGACGACGTGCGAGCCGATGAAACCGCAGCCCCCGGTGACGACCGTGCGCATCTGTGGGCTCCTCTCAGCCGAACATCTCGCCGGACACTGTGCGCACGGCGGTGAGCACCTGGTCGACCTCGTCGTCGCGCATGTCGGAGTGCACCGGCAGGCAGACGTGCCGGGCGCAGACGTCCTCGGCGACCGGCAGCGAGCCGTTGGCGTACTTCATCAGCACCGGCTGCTTGTGCAGCGGCAGGTCGTAGACCTCGCCGGACAGGCGCACGGCGAAGCGGTCGGCGACCTCGGCCTTGAACCGCGCGCGGTCGGCGCCGGCGGGCAGCAGGAGGATGTACTTGTAGAAGTTGCTGACGCAGCCGGGCGGCTCGGTGAGCGGGGTGAGCGCGTCGATCCCGGACAGCGCCTCGGTGTAGCGCGCGGCGACGCCGCGGCGGTGCTTCACGAACTCCGGCAGGTGCTGGACGTGGACCGCGCCGGCCGCCGCGTTCAGCTCCGACAGCCGCCAGGACGCGCCGTCGCGGACGTGGTGGTTGGTGGTGAACGAGCCCTTGCCCTGGTCCCGGTACATCCGGGCCTCGTCGCGCACCTGCGGGTCGGCGGTGAGGATCATACCGCCCTCGGCGCTGGTGGTGACCTTGGTCGGGTAGAAGGAGAAGGCCCCGGCCAGCCCGAAGGTGCCGGCCATGCGGCCGTCGAGGCTGCACCCGTGAGCGTGCGCGGCGTCCTCGACCAGCGCGACGCCGCGCCGGCCGCACAGCGCGCGGATGGCGTCCACCTCCGGCGTGATCATGCCGCCGATGTGCACCAGCACCACGGCCTTGGTGGAGGGCGTGAGCACCGCCTCGACGGTCTGCGCGCTCAGCGCGAAGGTCGAGGCCTCGACGTCGGCGAACACCGGCCGGCCGCCCGCGTGCACCACGGCGGCGGCCGTGGCGTAGAAGGTGTTCGACGGCAGCACCACGTCGTGGTTGGCCACCCCGACCACCCGCAGGGCGATCTCCAGCGCCGCGGTCCCGGTCGCCACCGCGATCGCGTGCTGCGCGCGGTGCGCCGCCGCGAAGGCGGTCTCGAACCGCTCGGTCTGGGGGCCGAGCGTCAGCGCGCCGGTGGCCAGGCTCTCGGCCACCGCGGCGGCGACCGCCGCGCGGTCGTCGGCGTCGAACACGATGCGAGCCGCGGGTACTGTCACTGCCACTGCACACCTCCGGATAACGGGATGAAAGCCGCTTTCCCATGAAAGCGCCCGAGGGTGATGTCAGCGAGCCGAACGGTCAAATGGGGTAGGCCGCTGATGGAAAGCGGACAAGTGCTTCGCCGTTCCATCCTTTTGGGCTTCCGGTCGGTCTGAACCATTAGCCGGACACGACTCCGGCGCTTTGGCCGACGGGGTGGCGCATGTCTGAAGGAACGCAGGCGGCTGCGGGGGCGGTGGCCGATCGGGAGGCCCGGTGGAGCGGGAAGCAGGCTGATGGGCCTGGGCCTGATCAGGTCGCTCGGGCTGATCAGGTCGCTCGCGCTGATCAGGCCGATCGGCTCGGCCGGACACGGTGGGCGGCAGTCGCCGGTCCCGGCGGCACGCTGTTCCGGGCGGCGTGCGTCCTGCTCGGGGCGTGGGCGCTGTTCCAGAACTTCTTCAAGATCGGGGCCGCGCCGATCCTCGCCGACGAACCGGTCTACACGACCGCTGGCTGGCGCTACCTGCACGGGCAGGTCAGCTCGCCGGCCCCGTACTCGTCCCAGGTCGCGACGCCGGAGAACTTCGAACATCCGCCGCTGGCGAAGTACCTGTTCGGTCTGGCCCAGATGATCTCCGGGACGCCCCGGGACCTGACCGCCTCACGCTGCGTGAGCGCGACGGCCACGGTACTGGCGGCGGCGGTGGCGGGGATCTGGCTGACACGACTGGCCGGCCGCTGGCCCGGACTGCTCGCCGCCGGGCTGCTCGCGCTGCTGCCGCAGCCGGCCGGCGGATCGGACGGCCGGTTCGCGCGGTTCGCGATGCTGGACCCGCTGGCCACGCTGTTCATGGTGCTGTCGGTGGTCCTGGCCTGGGAGTGGTCCCGACACAGCGGCCGGCGTGCCTGGGTCCTGGCGGTCTGGACCGGCGGCGCGGTCGCGCTGGCGGCGGGGGCGAAGGAGAACGGCTGGCTCGGGGCGGTCGGCCCGGTCGCGCTGATCCTGGTGTCCGCGGCCCGCAGCCGCCGAGGGCCGCTGATCCGCGCGCGGCTCGTACAGACGGCCGCGGCCGTCGTGGTCGCCGTCGCCGGCTTCGCGGCGCTCTACCTTCCGATCAGCGACCCGGTCAGCGCGATCAGGTATCTCGTCGGCTTCCAGACCACCCATTCCTCGGACGGCCACCTGGTCGGGTTCGCGGGACGGGTCACCGCACGGCCGCCGTGGTGGGCGAACCTGTGGTTCGCGGGGCACGGCTACGGCTCGGTGCTGACCGGCTTCATCGTGGCCGCGGCGCTGTGCGCGGTGGTGCTGCGCCGGGACCTGCTCGTCGGCTGGTGCGCGGCCTCGCTGGCGGTCCCGTTCGTGTTCCACTGCTTCATCGCCCACGTCGCGCTGAGTTTCTACTGGGTCATGTGGACGCCGATGGTTCTGGTGCTCGCGTCGTTGGGCGCGTGCGAGGTCGTGCGCCGGGCGGCGCTGGTCGCGACGAGGTGGCGGGTGCCTTTCGCCGCGGCCACCGCCCTGGCCGTATTGGTCGTGTTGGTCGTGCCGGTGGTGGAAAGCGTCGAGGATTCCGTTGCCACCGCTCAGATCCATCCTGTCGGGCCGGAGGCTCTGCCCGCGCTGATGGCCGAGCACCACCTGTCCGGGCCGATCGTGAGCACGGGGGTCGCCGGGTGGGAGTACTCGTATTACCTGCCGTCGGTGACGGTCTCGGGCCGCGCGGGCGTATCAGGGCACGCCGACACGATCGTCGTCGCCAAGCCGCAGTGCCGTGATGTCCTCGACCCGACGGTGCGCGCGCTGGCCGCCGTCAACGAGGCCGCGGGCAGCGTCCGGCAGATCTACAGCGACGCGACGATGACCGTCTACGCCGTGGTCGGCGCCCTCGACGCCCCGACCCCGGAGCAGATCGCCGACCAGCCGCCGAGCCTGGCCACCGACGGCTGCTGAATGCCACACGAAGGACGACTCAGGACACGAAGTCGAGAAGGTCGGCGTTCAGCTGCCGGCGATGCGACAGGTGCAGCATGTGCGAACCGTTCCGGTAGACCACGAGCTTGCTGTCAGGGATCAGCTCCGCGGTCCGGCGCCCACAGGTCTCCAGAGGCGCGAACGCGTCGCTGTCGCCGTGCAGCACCAGCGCCGGGAGGCGGATCGCGGCGGCTTCGGCCCGGAAATCGGCTGCCAGGTTGACCGCGGTGCAGTCCACGGCCGCCTTGAGGGACACCCCCATCCAGTCCTGGATCGTCCGGTCCTTCTCGATCTGCGGTATCGGCTCGCTTCCGAAGGAGAAGGCCGCGTTCTCCTCGACCCACTGCCCGTACCCGGCGCGGAACCGTTCCAGCAGCGCGGCGCCCTCGGCGGGTTCGACGCCGAGGTACGGCACCGTTGACCCCACCAGCGCGATGCGCGATATCCGCTCCTCGCCGTGCCGGCTCAGGTAGCGCACGACCTCGCCGCCGCCCATCGAGTGCCCGACGAGGGCGACGTCGGCCAGGCCGAGGGTGTCGAGCACGGCGGCCAGGTCGTCGGCGAGGGTGTCGAAGTCGTAGCCGGTGCCCGGGTCGTCGGAGCGCCCGTGGCCTCGGCGGTCGTAGGCGATCGCGCGGTAGCCATGCTCGGCGAGGTGGTGCATCTGGTACTGCCACATGTCGCTGTTCATCAGCATGCTGTGGACGAAGACGACCGGCCGGCCGGTCCCCCAGTCCCGGTAGAACAGCTGCGTCCCGTCCGTTGTGCGCAGGTTCGGCATATGACTCACTCCTTCGTCGGCGGCTTCGTCCGTCATCGACGACGATGGGCGGTCCCGCCGCCGCAGGGTCAAGTCCGGTAACGCGCTGAACCCTCCTGTCACAGGAGGTCCGCCGAGCGGTCGGCTTCGGGATCATTATCGACGACTTGACCGTTTTTTGACTGACTAGGGACAAGAATCATGGGTTCGTCCCTTGTTATCTCAAGCGCCGGGTGCATCAATGGACAACGGTCCGATCGCTGACTGACCGTCAGATTTCGCACGCCAGACGCGGGACTCCGAGCCGGCCCGCAGTCGCGTCGGCGGCTCCCCGACGCGCAGCGCGTCCACCGCGCGGCGGCCAGCGAAACGGCTTACCGATCCCCCGCTTCCCGGAAAGGATTCACCATGCACATCGGCAAAATCAGCCTCGGCACCGCCCTCGTCGCCGGCATGGCCGTCACCGGAGCGCTCGTCCTCGCCCCGGCAGCCAGCGCCGTCACCCCCGGCAGCGCCACCCTGTCGTTCAACTGCGGGGCGTTCGGCTCCGGCACGGCGACCATCACCGCCTCCCAGAGCGGCACGACCGCCACCTTCAACCTGTCCACCTCGGCGATCACCAGCCCGATCAACATCGGCGCGAACTCGGTCTCCTCCACCCTCACCATGAGCAACACGTCCGGGACCAGGACGTTCACCGGCAGCTCCAACCCGGCCATCACCGCCGGCAAGCCGATCTCGACCGGCCCGCTGACCGGCACCGTCGCCGCCGGCGACAGCCTGTCGGCGAAGTCGCTGAAGGTCGTGGTCTTCGGCATCACCGCGAACTGCTCGGCCACCTCGGCGCAGAGCCCGGGTCCGTTCAAGTTCTGATCACAGCTCAAGTCCTGATCACGGCGCCGTTCTGATCACGCGCCACAACACCGCGCGGGACGTGGAGCTCCACGTCCCGCGCGCCTGAGCGCCCGCGCTTCACGCAACCTCGGCGGGCGTCCCGGCCCCGCTGGTCTCGGCCGCGGCGACCGCACCCTCGCCCTTGTGCGGAGCGCGGATCGCGGCGAACACGGCGCCGGCGAGCAGGACGACGATCGCGGTGAGGAAGGCCGCGTGGGCGGCGTCGACGAACGAGCTCTGCGCGGAGTCCAGCAGGTGCCGGCCCTTGGGGCCGTACTGCGCGAGCCGGCCGGAGGCGTTCTTCACGAAGGCGATCGAGGACTGCGCCCCGGTCGCGGCCCGCGGCGGCAGCCCGGTGGTCGCGGCGGCGACGTGCGAACGGTAGGTGGCGCTCAGGGTGCTGCCGAGGACCGCGATGCCCAGCGCGCTGCCGAGTTCGCGGGACAGGTCGTTCATCGCCGAGCCCACTCCCTGCTTGGCGGCCGGGAGCGAGGAGACGATCGCGGTGGTCGCGGGCGTGCCGGCCAGGCCCATGCCCGCGCCGAACAGCGCCAGCCCGACGGCCAGGTGCCAGTAGACGAGGTGCGTGCCCAGGGTGGTCATCACGGCCAGGCCCGAAGCGCTGAGGACCAGCCCCAGCGGCAGCACCCGGTTCGCACCGAGGCGGGCGGCGGCCTTCGGCGCGTTGCGGGCGGTGGGGACCAGGAACATCGGCAGCGGGAGCAGGGCGATCGCGGCGCGGAACGGGGAGAGGTTCGCGACGTACTGCAGGTACTGCAGGATGATGAAGAACAGGCCGAAGCTGCCGAAGAACTGGATGGTGATCACGCCGGAGCCGGCGCCGAATCCCTTGAGGCGGAACAGGCGCACGTCCAGCAGCGGCTCCGCGCGGCGCAGCTCCCAGCCGACGAAGGCGGCCAGCGCCAGCGCCCCGACGACGAACCCGGCGACGGTCAGCGTGTCGCCCCAGCCGCGGTCCGGGCCCTCGACGATGCCGAACACGATGCCCACGGCCGCCAGCAGCGAGAGAAGTCCGCCGAGCGGGTCCAACCGCGGGGCGTCGGCGTCGCGCGAGGTCGGGATGACCAGCAGCGTGCCGATCAGGGCGACGACGGCCAGCACCACGTTGAGGGCGAAGAACGAGTTCCAGGCGAAGAACTCCAGCAGCGTGCCGGAGGCCAGCAGCCCCAGCACCGCGCCGCCGCCGGCCACGCCGACCCACACCCCGACCGCCCGGCCGCGCTCGGCCGGCGGGAAGGAGGTCGTGATGATCGACAACGTGGTCGGCATGACGGCGGCCGCGCCCAGGCCCATCACCCCACGCAGCGCGATCAGCGTCCCCGGCGAGGACACGAACAACGCGGCCGCCGCGGCGGCGCCGAAGACGGTCAGCCCGGCGACCAGCGTGCCCTTGCGGCCGTAGCGGTCGCCGACCGCCCCGGCCGGAAGCAGGAAGCCGACGAAGACCAGGGTGTAGGCGTCGACGATCCAGATGACCTGGGTCTGCGAGGCACCGGTGGCCGCGGACAGGTCGGGCAGCGCGACGTTCAGTCCGCTGACCGCCGAGACGACCATCATCAGCGCCAGCGCGACGACGGCCAGCACGAGGGTGCGGCGTCCTTTGGTGAGCTCGGAAGTCATGGGGTCCTCGCAGGAGTGGAGTGGAGCCCGGACAGGTATTCTGTACGTACAGAATTCTGCACCCATAGAATTCTGCACGTCAAGAATTTTGGGAGGACCCGTGGTGGAGACAGGTGCACCGAGCACGAAGCGCGGCCGCCGCACCGACGGCGGCCAGGCGAAGGAGGCGATCCAGGAGGCGGCCCGCCGGCTGTTCGCCGACCATGGCTTCGACCGCACCTCGGTCCGCCAGGTGGCGCTGGCCGCGGGCGTCGACCCGATGCTGGTGACGCACTACTTCAAGACGAAGGCCGGCCTGTTCGCGGCGGTCGTGCAACCCCCGGTGGAGCCGCAGGCCGCGATCGACTTCGCCCTCGCGGACGGTCCCGAACACGTCGGTGAGCGCCTGGCACGCTTCGTCATGCGGACCCTGGAGGCCCCGGAGAGCCAGAAGTGGATCGTGGCGATGGTCCGCGCGGCGACGGCCGAGCCCGAGATCGCCGCGGTGGTACGGGAGCGCATGGCGGAACCGATGGTGATCCCGCTGGCCCGCGCGGCCGGCGGCGACGACCCGGAGTACCGCGCGATGCTGGTGATCACGCAGCTGCTGGGCCTGGCGATGGGACGGTACATCTTGAAGGTCGAGCCGCTGGCGTCGCGGCCGGCGGCGGATCTGGCCGCCGATCTGGCGGAGACTTTTCAGCGGTATCTGACCGGGCCGCTGAGCGGTGCGCCGGGGGCGGGTGGGGCGTAGGCGGGGGCCGGGGCGGTGGCTTGGGGGCGTAGCTAGGAGTCGCGCCGCACCGACGCAGGATGCGGACGTCCCGCGACCAGGTCCCAGAAGCCCGCGTACGTGGCGCCGTCGATCGGCTCCATCTCGCGGGCAACCTCGACCATCAGCCCCTTCCACAGAAAGGAATTCGGCAGTCCGTCGAAGACGACAAGCACATCTCCGGATTCTTCGACCTCCGTGTGGGGGAGGTCCGCGAATTCGGCATCCATGTCCACATGATGGACGTCGAGCTTCTTGCGGAGCCACAGTCCCAGTGCACTGCGAATGGCGTCGGCGATGGCAGGATCGCCGGCCGGTACCCGGTAGCGGATCGCCACTGAGAACGTGCCGTCGTCCCGGCGCTGCGGAAAGAGCGGCCTGGGTTTCTCTTCCATCATCCCTCCGAAGAGGAGACCAGCTCGAAGGTCGCCATGCTGTTGAGACCTTCCCAATCTGAGACCGTGTATGCCCCGGGCAGCTCGGGGACCTCCTGCAGGATGCCGCTGCGGATCCCGGCTTCGATTCCTCCTTGCAGGCGGATGCCGACGACGCCGGTGCTTTCCGAAAGAGATGGATTCACCGTGGCGAATATCTCGGCATCCGATTTGTTCGTCGTGGTCCAGAACACATCGCCACCGCCCTTAAGCCGCGCAGCCTGCTGATCCAGTCCGTTGTCCACAATGCTCTGGGCACTGTCCAGATCGGTGCCGTGGTAGAGGTCTGGTGCGCTGCCGTCGCCTTCGCCGCATTGCAGCCCGAGCGGGTCCGTCCAGGTCAGCGGGTTGGGGACGTACGCGTGGTCGTTCGGCGCGGGAGCCAGGCCGAGCGGGTCGGGCGTGAGGTAGGCGCCGGTCTCCGGGCTGTAGTAGCGATGCAGGTTGTAGTGCAGGCCCGTCTCCGGGTCGTGGTACTGGCCGGGGAAGCGCAGCGGGCAGTCGAGGTCGTCTTCGGTGGCGGTCGCGGTGGTCCGGCCCCAGACGGTCGTGGTGGTGTGCCAGGCGACGCGGCCGTCGGGGGTGACCAGCTCGGTGGGGGTTCCGACGAGGTCGGTGACGATGGCGTGGAAGGCCTCGTCGACGTCCTCCTGATCGGCCGCCGCCACGGCTGTCGTCCGGCGGCGCTGGGCCGCGGGCCGGTAGGTGCCGGGGTCGTAGTCCCAGGTCAGGATGACGACGCTGCCGTCGGGCCGGGACGTGTGCTCCTCGGCCAGGCGGGGGCCGTCCCAGACGAACACGGTGTGCTCGCCGGCGTCCTCGCCGTCGGCCACGCGATGCTTGCCGATGCGGCGGCCGGCCGGATCGTAGGCGTAGCGCCAGGTACCGTCGTCCGGCGTGTCGGCCTGGACCAGGCGGTCCTCGCTGTCCCAGGTGTAGCGCCACGTTCTGCGGCGGCCGTCGAGTGTGCGGCGGGTGGTGCGGACGACCCGGCCGGCGCTGTCGTATTCGTGGTGGGTCCGGCCGGCGCGCCGGATCAGGGTTCTGGTGGCGGGGGCCTGCTGGGCCCGCTCGGCCCGCTCGGCGTGCTCTGGGTCGGCATCAGCGGTGCTCAGGTTCCCGAACGCGTCATAGGCGTACGTCTCGTTCCAGTCCCGGCCGGTGACGCCGGTCGGACGGCCTGCGAGGTCGGACGCGATGCGCCGCGTCCCGCGCAGACTGTCCTGGATCTCCTCCGGAACCCCGTCGGGCCGCCAAGCCCAAGAGCGGTCGAACACGGAGGAGTCCCCGGTGCCGAGCCGTTGCGCGGTCAAGCGCCCGGCCTGGTCGTAGCCGCGCGTCAGCCACGTCTCGGGGCCGAGAAGCCGTCGATCCTCTCGGCCCGCGGCATCGAAGGCGAAGGCCAGGTGGTGGGCGCCGGCGGTCAGTTCGGCCGGACGCCCCGCGGCATCGAAGCGCCACACCGACTCGGCACCGGAGGCTGTGGTCCGGCCGACGCGGCGGCCGGCCGGGTCGTAGCGGTAGGACGAGGAGCGGCCGTCGACCGTCTCGGCCACGACCCGGCCCAGGACGTCCCGCTCGAAGGCCAGGCTGGTGCCCATCCCGGTCGCCGACGCCAGGCGTCCCGCCTCGTCGTAGCAGTACTCGTACTCGCCCTCCGCCGAGGTGCGGGTCAGGACCCGGCCCGAGGCGTCACGCCGGAAGCCGATCCGCTGCCCGGTCCCGGTGGTGCGCGCGGTGAGGCGGCCCGCGGCGTCGTACTCGTAGCCGAGCCGGCGGCCGGTGAAATCGGTCTCGCCGGTCAGCCGGCCCGCCGGATCGTAGGCGTAGTCCCAGCCGGCCCCGGCGGGATTGATGACCCGCAGCAGCCGCTGCTCGCTGTCGTAGGCGAAGGTGTGCCGGACGCCGTCCGGCCCGGTCCGCGCCACGAGCGTGTCCAGCGGCCCCGGTTCGAAGACGGTGGTGGCGCCGATCGGGTTCGTGACCTTCAGCAGCCGCCCGTCGGCGTCGTGCTCCCAGCGGGTGGTCGCGCCGTCGGGACCAGTCCGGGAGAGCAGTCGGCCCTCGGTGCTCCAGTCCAGCACGGTGACCGCGCCCGAGCCGTCGGCCATCCGCGTCACCCGGCCCGAAGCATCCCGCGTCGCGGTGACCACGCAGCCGACCGGATCCGTCACCTGGATCGGCAGCCCCGCGTCATCGGTGGTGTAGCGCGTGGCGGCGCCCAACGGATCCACCACAGCCGCCAGGGCGCCGCGCGCGTCGTATTCGATGGTCGTCGTGGCACCAGACGGGTCGGTCGCCGAGACCAGGTTCCCCGCGTCGTCATAGCCGCGGCGCCAGTCGGCACCGTCCATGCCGACCGCGTGGACGACGCGGTGGAAGCCGTCGTACTCCAGGACGGTGACGGCTCCGTCGGGCATCGTGATGCGCCGCGCGTCCCCGGCCGCGTCACGCTCGAACGTCGTCGTGCCGCCGAGGGCATCGGTGCGGGACAGGATCCTGCCGTAGGCGTCGTAGGCGACGGTCGTGGTGTTGCCGAGGGGATCGGTTTCGGAAGTGATGTGGCCGTTCTCGTCATAGCAGTACGTGCGGACGTCGCCGAGGGAGTCCGTCACCGCCGTCGTACGGTTCGCCGGGTCGTAGGCGAAGGATCCGGCCAGCAACTCCCCCTCGCCGCGCACGACCCGGCCGAGACGGTCGTAGACGTACTCGTAGCGGAAGCCGGAGCGGTCCTGCCAGGCGGTGATCCGGTCGGTGTCGTCCCACGCGTAGGTGAAGGGCAGGCCGGAGGAGTTGACGACTTCGGTCAGGCGGCCGCGGTGGTCGTAGTGGAATTCTTTGGCGGCGGCGCCGCGCAGGGCACTGATACGGGGGCCGGCCGGCGTGGCGATGGTGTCGATGTCGACGCGGTAGCCAGGGTGTTCCACGGTGGTGGGGGTGCCGTGTTCGTCACGCAGGATCCTGATGCGGTTGCCGTTGCGGTCGGTGATCGCGGTCAGGTCGCGGATCTGGCCGACTTCGGCGGTGTAGTGCACGGTGTCGAAGTGGCGGGTGTGGCCTGTCGACGGGTCGGTGATCCGGATCTCGTCGGTGTCCCGGTCCCATGCCAGGGGCCAGCGGGCGCCGCGCGCGGGCAGGGCCTGTTCGCCGTCGGCCGGGATCGGATAGTCCAGGCGCTGGGCGTCGTCGCCGGCGAAGTGGATGCCCGAGTCGTTGACCGACAGCCGCTGGTCCAGGGTGGAGGACCAGCCGGGACCGAACAGCCGGCCGGTGGTGTAGCCGGAGGCATAGGCACGACGCAGCACCAGCGGCAGCACACCCGGCAACGCGACGTCGGTGGCCCCGGTGAGCATCCAGCCGGACACCACGTCCACCGGATCGCGCTCGCAGCTCGCGGGCTCCTTGCCCTCCGCGGTGCGGGCGTCCTCGCCGACGGAGTTCTCCGCGTCGTCCTCGAACGCGTCGGTGCCGTCCATCTCGGGACCGAGGGCGTCGGCCCCGCCTTCGAGGGCGCCGGCTTCGCCCTCGGCGTCCTCGGCGGCCGAGCCGAGGAAGCGGCCGCCGACGAAGGTCAGGGCCAGCATTCCGGCGCCGAGCAGCGCGTCGCCCCAGTGGCCCTGCATGGCGTCGCCGAGCGTGGCCATGGCGGTGCCGGCCAGCGCGATGAGGTTGTCGGCCTCGGCCAGCGCGGCGGTGACCACGTCCACACCGGGGATCCAGGACGTCGCCAGCGCGAGGATGTCCAGGACCGGGGCCAGCTCGCCGGCGATCTTCCCGATCTCCCCGCCCCACGTGGACAGGTCCTCGCCGACGTGATCCCACCACGACTTGTTGTGGATGCCGTCGGATTGCGCGTGGTGCAGGGCGCTGGCACAGGCTTTGGCGGCGGCGATGCGGTCGTTGTAGGCGTCGTCGGCCTGCTTGGCCAGCGCCGCCATCTTGGCTTTGGCGTTGTTCAGATTCGTCTGCGCCGTGTCGTGCGCGGTCTGCGCGTCGGTGACGGCTTTCGGGTCGGGGGATGCGGCCTGGTTCTTCTGCACCGTCTTCAAATCGGAAGCGGCGTTTGTGGCGTTGGTCGTGGCACGCTGCAGATCGGAATTCGCATCCTGCGCTTGGCGCAAAGCCGTGTCGGCTTTGGTCTGCGCGGCCTGGAGCAACGGCGCATAAGCCGACAGCGCGTCGGAGGCCTCGCTGTAGGACGTGTACAGCTTCTGCAGACGGCCGGGCAGCGGGCCATATTTGCCCTTGAAGGCCTCAGCGGTCTGGCCTATCCACTGCATCGCGGCCGTGTCGGAACCGAAGCTGTTCAAACTCCGGTATGCCGACTCGACATCATGAGCGAAATCCCCGAATTCCTTCGCCAGCGCCTGGACCGACTCCACCACGCCCGGAGTCGGGTCCCCGTCCAGACCCAGGATGTCCCAGCCGGTCGGACGCGCCATAGCAAAGCCTCCCCGCCTGGGCACCCGTTGCAAACCCACCTACGCTGCTGCTCAGGACCCTGAGTGTAAGAGAGGTTCAGTGACTTGGTAACCCCGAAGCATTGATCGATTACTCAGGGTCGTGAAGAAAGGGTCGCGGGTATTCGAGCACGTATGGCCCCTCCGCAGTTCCGGAGGGGCCATACCTTTCCCGTGCCGGTCAGGTGCAAGTCGTACCATTCACGGAAAAGGCTGTCGGACTGGTGTCGCTCGCCGTCCAGGTGCCCTGTACGCCGAACGACGCCGACGATCCGGCGGCCACGGAACCGTTGTAGGCCATGTTCGTGGCGCTGACCGAGGTTCCGGTCTGGGTCGCCGTGGCGTTCCAGGCGTTGGTGATCTTCTGGTCGCCGGGGTAGGTCCAGGTGACCGTCCAGGCGGTCCACGGGGTCGCGCCGGTGTCGGCGACCGTGATGTTCGCGGTGTAGCCGCCGCCCCACTCGCTCGCCTTGGTGTAGGTCACGTGGCAGGCGCCGGCCGGAGCGCTGGACGAGGATGACGTGCTGGGCGTGGTTGAGGGAGTGGTCGATGGCGCCGTGGATGGCGTGGTCGAGGGAGACGAAGAAGAAGTCGTCCCCGACCCCGTCAGAGCCCCGTACACGATCCCGCGACCGTTCGTCCCGACGTAGACGCGACCGTAGACCCGGGGGTCACCGGTGATCGCCGCACCGATGTTGCCCCACTGGTGCTGGTCGTCATTGATCCGGGTCCAGGTGGTGCCGTAGTCGTCGGAGCGGAAGATGCCGCGGACGCCGCCGATCTCGGCGATCGTGTACAGCGCCTTGTTCATGTGCCCGGGAGCCGGCGCCCCGAAGCCGATGTTGTCGGCCTGTTGCACGTTCGCCAGCTTGGTCCAGGTCGCCCCGGAGTCGGTGGAGTGCCACAGCCCGTAGGCCCCGGACGTCGAGCCTCCGGCCAGCCACAGGTCGCCCTCCGTGCCGGGGACCGCGTGGAACTGGGCGCTTCCCGACGTCCCGGAGGGCAGGTTCGTCGCGGCCGAAGCGGTGAAGGTCTTGCCGCCGTCGGTGCTGACGTAGAACGTGCCGGTGGCGTAGGAGAACCCGTAGAACTTCTTCGGATTCACCCGGTCGCTGCGCACCTGCGCGCCGGCCGGGATCCCCGTCGAGGCGGTCCAGGAACTCCCGGTCGTCGTCGTGTAGTTCACCCCCGCGCCGGTCGGCGACCAAACCGTGGCACTGCCGTCCGCGGCCATCGCGACGGTGCCGTCGGCGGTGACGCCCGACGGCTGCGACGACGCGGCGTACCAGTCGGCGCCGTCGTCGGAGGAGAACGCCGCCGAGTTCACCGTCGAGCTGCCGTCGCCGACGCGGACCACGTCGTTCGGGTTCGACTCGGCGTAGTCGATGCTCGTGGAGGTGCCCCAGTCAGGGCTCTGATACATCAGGGACGGGACCTTGGTCAGGTCCGTGTGCCGGAAGCCGTCCACGTCACCGAGCGCGGACAGCAGCGGCGCCCCGGACGGCGGCGAGATCAGGTCGTTGACCGCCGTCTCCTCGATCCCCTGCGCCATCACCGAGATCTTCACCTTGGACGTACCGGTGCCGGCGGAGTCCCAGGCCGTCAGGTTCGTGGTGCCGTACAACGTCGCGCCGGTGCCGAACATCATGCGGTCGCTGTTGAACGGGTCGATCGCCAGCCCCTCGCTCATCCACCCCAGCTTCGGCGTCTCCTCCGGCGGCGAGGGGTTGTTGCCCCACGAGAGCCACGGCGAGGCGGACACGTCCAGCGTGTACTTGTCGACGCGGTTCGGATAACCGTTGTAGGACCAGGCGTTCGTCCAGGTCGCGCCGCCGTCGGTGGAGCGGTAGATGTACGTGTCCGGCCACCACGAGCTGTAGCCGGTGACCATGATGGTGTTCGGGTGCTGCTGGTCGATGGCCAGTCCGCTGTAGCCGTAGTAGTCGTTCGAGGTGTCGCTGGACTTCACCGGGCTGATCTGGGTCCAGGTGCCGGAGGCGATCGCGTACTTCCACACGTCGCCGGAGCTGCCGTCGTACGGTCCACCCTTGTTGCTGGTCGTGATGTACAGATAGCCACCGGTCGGGTCCACCAGGCCCTTGTGCGCGAGGAAGCCGGTCGGCTGTCCGGCGACCCGGCTCCAGGTCGCGCCGCCGTCGGTCGACTCGTAGACCGTGTTCTGCAGGTCCGCGACGCCGACGAAGATGGTCTTGGTCGGCGTCCCCGCGGCGCCGGTCGTCCCGGAGGCCTTGTCGAAGGCGACCCACGCGACGCCCTGGTTGTCCGAGAGGTAGCCGGTGGTGTCGGTCGAGTCCTGGACGTAGTTCCCGACGTTCGGAAACGCCGTCACCTGAGCCCAGGTCGCACCGTAGTCAGCGCTCTTCCACAGTCCGTGCCCGCTGGGCATCCCCATGTACAGCACCGCGTCGTCGTTGGGGTCGACCATCAGGCGTTCCCCCATCCCGCGCCCCGGCATGTTCCCGCCGAGCTTGAACGGAAGGGCCGTCGCGGTCCAGGTGTTTCCCTGGTCGTTGGAGCGCAGGATCGCTCCGTTGTTCGGGTCCCAGCTGTTGGTGTACATGCCGACGGCCGCGTAGACCCGGTTCGTCTGCACCGGGTCGGCGGCGACCGAGACGACGCCCTGCTCGTTCCAGTTGTTCCAGCCGACCCCGTCCATCAGCGGCGTCCAGCTGCTCGAACTCTGATTCCAGCGGTACATGCCGCCGATGTCGGTCCGGGCGTAGACGACGTTCTGCGCGCCGGGGTTGAACACGATGTCCGGCACGAAGCCGCCGCCGACGATCGGCACGTTCTGCCAGGTGTAGCCGGAGGCGGAGGCAGCGGGCGCCGAGGATACCGCTGCGGCGGAGGTGCCGCTCAGCGACAGACTGACGGCCCCGAGCCCGGCGACGGCCAGGACCGCACCGAGGACCGCGCTCAAGCCGTTCTTCAAGGTTCTTCGCATGATTCCCCTGTCGGATGAGAATGATCGTTGTGTCGAAGCGCTTCGACACACCTGTCGAAAGGGGCCCGGCGCCGCGTGGCACCGGGCCCGCCCGATCTCACTCAGCGCTTACAGCGCCGGGTAGGCGTTCTCCACCTCCTGCTGGAACTCGGCGGCGAACCACTGGCCGGCCGGCACGTCGCCGGTGCTCAAGGATCCGGTCGAGTACGTCCCGCCGTTGCCGTCGGTGTTCGTCCCGTTCGGGTCGCAGTGCGGGTCGCCGTGAGTGTGGCCGGCGCTCGGGTAGTCGCCGTCGGACTCACCCGGCGGCTTGATCCACACGAAGGCGATGATGTGGTTGGACGCGCCGTAGGGCAACACCGTCGGCCGCGCCCCGATCCCCGCGCCGGCCTGGTTGCACCAGTCCCCGCGGAACGGCCGCTGATCCACCTTGTTGGCCGCGACATAGCTGTCGACGGTCGTCGGCGAGGAGTTCAGCGACGTCGGCCGGTTCGGGCCGCCCCAGCCGTTGCGCGAGGTGTCGATGAGCATCCCGACGTTCGGCGAGAAGCCCTGGCCGACCAGTTGGCTGTACATCGCCTGGTCGTAGTCGTACTCGTCGAAGTACGGGTTGTACTGGTAGAACTTCGCCGAGTCCAGCGGGTTGCCGCCGACCTGCAGGGTCGAGTTCGGCAGGAAGGGCTCGGTGGTCGGGGTGTAGTTCGCGGTGTCCGAGATGAAGCCGTCGACGCTGGCCACACCGGCCGTCGTCGCCTTGGCCACCTTGGCGAACTCCTGTGCGGCCGGGCCCATGTTGGAGGACCAGCCCAGCCACGCCGAGTGCGCGATGTCCACGTAGTTGTAGACGTTGGAGATCGCGTGCAGCTTGTTCAGTGCGTACTCGACGCCCTGCTCGTAGAACGGCGTCGCGGTCGCGCACGCGGGCTTGCTCTGGTTGGTGACCGCGTTCGGCAGCGAGTCCGGTTCGATGATGGCGACGATCCGGATGCTCGCGTACTTGGGATTGGCCAGGATCGCCGAGATCGGGTCGATGTACTGCGACTCGTACTCGGTCAGGCCGGCGGCCGTGGCCGGGATCTCACCGTTGGAGGCCAGCGCCGCGCAGTCCCGGCCCGGCAGGTCGTAGATGACGACCTCGAAGGTCTCCGGGGTCCCGGGCTGCTGCTGGGTCAGCGCCTGGTCCAGGTGCCACTGCAGACCGTGGTGCACGCTGCCGCTGTCGCCGGCGATCGCCCCGATGTGGTCCATCCAGACCGCGGTCGAGTAGTTCGCCATCTTCGCCTCGGAGGCGGCCAGCGTCGGGTTCGACGACTGGTCGGCGGCCACCTGGGCGTTGACCTCGCCGGTGTAGTCGGGGCTCAGATACTGCGAGGCGCCGACGAACGGGTTCGCCACGTGCCCGCCTCCGCCGCCGGTGCTCGGCGTCGTCGAGGGCGTGGTGGAGGGCGTCGTGGAGGGCGTGGTGGACGAGGTCGTCGAAGGGGTGGTCGACGGCGTCGTGGTCGGCGTGGTGCTCGGGGTGGTCGACGGCGTCGTGGTCGGCGGCGTGGTCCCGCTGCACGTGATGCCGTTGACCGTGAACGAGGTCGGCGCCGCGTTGGTCCCGGAGTAGGTGAAGTTGCCCGCGGGCGTCACCGATCCGCCGGAGGCCACCGCGCCGTTGTAGGACGCGTTGGTGACGGTGACCGTCCTACCGGACTGCGTCCAGTTCCCGTTCCAGCCGTTCTGAAGCGTCTGGTTCCCGGCGTAGGAGTAACTGAGCGTCCAGTTCGTCCATGCCGGTCCGTTGTCCGTGATGACGACCTGCGCGCCGAACCCGCTCCCGGAGTCCCACGTGGTGGAGTACACCGCGGTGCATCCGGCGGCGGTGGCCGCGCTCGAGCTGGTCGTGGTCAGTGCGGCCAGCCCGCCCGCGACTCCGAGTGTCACAGCGGCGGCGACGAAGGCACTGGTCAATCGTCGCGCTGAGCGATCTCTACCTTGTTCCATGATCCTCTCCTCTCTGTCGGTGTGTCAGGCTCCGAAGAGCTGTCCGTAGACCGCCTGGGCCATCGCGGCGTCCGACTGCGCCCAGAAGCGGTGGTAGGTGAAGGTCGGCGCCGCGCCGCCGTTGAGGTAGGTCTGCACCTTCGAGAAGGACGGGTCGCTGGTGTACCAGGGCCGCAGCTTCAGGAAGGTGGTCGTCGTCGTGGCCGAGATGGTGTTGCCGAACGGGTCCTTGCCGGTCCACCCCGGCGGGATGTAGAGCCCTTGGTGGGTGGTCGGGTCGTAGGTCTGGTCGAAGCGGCTGTAGTCGGTCCGGGTCTCCGGCGTGGTGATGCCGAGGGAGTCCTGGTCGTTGTTCCACATCACGTCGAGCAGGTTCTTCGCCAGGTTCTGCGCCGTGCTGTCCTTGGCCTTGGCGGCGTAGTAGGACAGCGTCTTGGCCAGCGCGGAGGCGATGCCGACGTCCTGGCCGTAGTCCTTCACCGCGACGTGCAGGTTGGTGTTCGGCTGCGGGTTGGAGGCGTTCCAGGTGTTCGGCTGGCCGGTCCAGGTCAGGTCGGCCGGGATCTGCCAGGCGCCGGTCGTGCTGTTCACCGTGACCAGCGGCTCCACCCAGGCCACCCACTTGGCCAGGATCGCGCCGACCGTGGCGTCGCCGGTGCTGTAGTAGTACTCGGCGAACCGCTCCATCGACCACGCCTGCATCCCGAACCAGTTGTTCGACGGCGGGTCGTGGTAGACGGGCTCCCAGTCGTAGGCCATGCCGTAGAACGTCGGGTCGCCGGCCGGCGGTGTGCCGTACTGACCGTTCCAGCTGTTCGTCGCGCCGCCGGCGATGCCGCCCTCGGAGGACTGCAGCCACTGGAAGAACTGGATCTGCCGCTGCAGGCTGGTGCTCCAGTCGGTCGCCGCGGTGGCGCCCTTCGGGGCCTCGGCCGGGTCGTTCACCAGCGCCCAGGCGGCCATCGGGTTTTGGTAGCCCTGCGCCGCGGCGCCGTCGCCGATGCGCCAGGCCCAAGAGCCGGACGTGGACAGCGAGCCGCCCCAGGCGTAGTACCAGCCCAGCAGGTAGTCGTCGCTGCTCTTGCCGGTGCCGCCGGGGCAGGCGGTCGGCGAGGTGCAGTCGCCGATCTGCTTGAAATACTTGTCGAACATCGAGTACCGCAGGTAGTCGCCCATCTTGCCGGCCTTGGCCACGGTCGCCGAGACCTGCGACTCCTTGCCCTGCGCCTTGGCCCAGGTGTCGGCCCAGTAGGCGGCCTGCACGGTGCGGGCGTCGGCGTCCGGGGCGTCGGTGAACTTCCACTGCGCGGTGCCCTGGCCCTGGTCGAACAGGTCCAGGTAGCCGTTCGGACCGCCGTACTTCAGGTCCTCGCAGGTCGGCTGCGGGATGGTCTCCCAGACCGACTCGTCGGCGCCGCGCTGGTAGGAGTTGACGTAGGACGGCTTGCCGGTGTTCGGGCCCAGCTCGCAGCCGCCGCCGGGGGTGTCGCCGTATCCGTACTTGTTGTCGACGTCCTCCAGCCAGTGCATGCCGTAGATGTCCGAGGTGCCGTACGCGGCCTGCAGTTCGGCCGCGAGCGGGTCCTGGCCGACCGGGGTGGAGGAGCTGAGCGCCACCGGATACTGGTCCGGCTCGGGCTCCTCCGGCGCGTACTGGGCCGGGGAGTTGGCGTTGTAGGCGCTGTTCGTGGGCTGATCCGCGTGGGTCGGGATCATGTACTGCTCCATCAGCGCCCACGCGGCGTTGAACTTCGTCCAGTCCCCGGAGATGTTGCCGTACATGGCCTGCAGCCAGATGTCGTAGCTCCAGGTCTCCGAGGTGGTCTCGTGGCCGTAGTCGGGCGCCTCGACGATCAGCGTCTCGACCGAGTGGTACGGGATGCCCAGCGGGTTGAAGTACCCGTTGGACGAGTTCATGATCTTGTTGTACTGGGTCATGAACCGCTGCTCGTACGCGCCGAGCGCGCCGGTCTCGGTGACCACCGAGGCGCCGGGGGCGTAGCCGGTGGCGGTCGCGGTGAACGTGGCGTTGCCGGTGCCGGAGGCGTCGGCGGTGATGGTCACGTTCTGCGCCGTGGACCAGTTCGACGGCGTGAAGGTGAGCGTGCCGCCGCCGGTGACCGACAGGCCGGTGTTCCCGGATGTGCGCGCCGTGGTGACCGTGATGTTCGCGGCCGGCGGCGCGGACAGCGCGACCGCCAGCGTCCCGGTCGCGCCCTGGGCCAGGTTCAGCGCGCTCGGCGTGACCGTGACCGTCGGGGCGGCGGTGACCGTGATGCCGACCGGCGAGGAGGTCGTGGTCGCACCCTGGCTGTCGTAGGCCTCGGCGGTGATCGAGTAACTGCCCGCCGCGGCCCCGGTCCAGTTGCACGCATAGGGCGTGGCGGTGGCGGTGCACGCCAGCGTCGTCCCGGCGTAGAACTCGACCTTGGAGATCGTCGAGCCGCTCGCCGCCGAGGCGGTCGCCGCCATCGGCACGGTCGCCGGGGCGGTGTACGCGGCGCCGGTTGCCGGGCTGGTGAGCGCGACGGTCGGCGGCGTGTGCGCGCCGCCGCACGTGGTGCCGTTGACGGTGAACGTCGTGGGAGCGGTGTTGGTGCCGCTGTAATTGAAGTTGGCGCCGGCTGTCGTGTTGCCGCCCGCCGCCACCGTGCCGTTGTAGGAGGCGTTGGCGACGGTCACCGCCTTGCCGGACTGCGACCAGATGCCGTTCCAGCCGTTCGAGAGCGTCTGGTTGCCGGAGTAGCTGTAGCCCAGGGACCACGACGACCACGCGGTGGTCCCGACGTTGGTGATCGTGATGTTCGTGGTGAAGCCGGTTCCCCAGTCGCTGCTGTCGGTGTAGGTCACCTGGCATTGGACGGCCGCGGCAGCCGCTTGCGGGGGTGCCGTGGCCAGCACCCCGAGCCCGAGGGCCGCCGACAGCGCGAGCGCCAAGGCCCGCCACCGCCTTCCCCAGGGCTTTCTTCGTGTCCTGTTTCTGTCCACGCTGAAGCGATCCCTTCTTGTTCGTAGGCATAGCGATATGGCCGTCCCGCCCTCGGGACGGACGTCAGTGCTCGGCGATGCTCAGCCGGAGTCGCGGACCACCAGCTCGGTGGGGAACACCGTCGCCGGGGGCATGTCGACCTCCCCGATGAGCCGTCGGGTGAGGTGCTTGGCCATCGCCTCGCCCATGTCCTCCACGGGCTGCCGGACGGTGGTCAGGCGCGGATCGGTGTGCAGGGCCAGCGGCGCGTCGTCGAAGCCGACGACCGCGACGTCGTCCGGGACCCGGCGGCCGGCCCGCCGCAGGGCGCGCAGCGCGCCCAGGGCCATCAGGTCGGACGCGGCGAACACCGCGTCCAGGTCCGGGTGGTGTTCCAGGAGCCGGCGCATCGCGTGCTCGCCGGAGGTCGGGGTGAAGTCGCCGTAGACGATGGTGCCGACGGCGTCGGCCTGGGCGATCGCGTCCCGGTAGCCGGCGCGCCGGTCGGCGCCCACGGCCATGTCCGGCGGCCCGGCGATGGACACCACCTTGCGCCGCCCGGAGTTCAGCAGATGCCTGACGGCCTCGCGCGCGCCGCCGCGGTTGTCGGCGTCGACGTAGGGCAGCTCGCCCGGCGTCATCGGCCGGCCGGCGGCCACCGTCGGCACCCGCATGGCGCGCAGCATCGGCACCAGCGGGTCCCGGTCGTGGGCGCTGATCAGCAGGACGCCGTCGGCCAGGCCCTTGGACAGGTAGCGCTCGACCGACCCGTGGTCGGCCGGCCCGCGCACCACCAGCAGCACCAGCTGGATGTCGCCGGTGCGCAGCGCCTGGCCGGCGCCGAGCAGGATGCGGGAGAAGAAGGTGTCCGCGAACAGCCGCACGCCGTCCTCGCACACCACCGCGGCGATCGAGCTGACCTTGGCGCGGCGCGAGGCGCGGGCCCGCTGCCGGACGTAGGACAGCCGCGAGACGGCGTTGTGCACCTCGGTACGGGCGGTGCCGCTGACCCCGGCGGTGCCGTTCAGCACGCGCGAGGCGGTGGCCGGGGACACGCCGGCCAGCGCGGCGACGTCGGCCAGGGTGGGGCGCGGACCCGGAGTGGCGGGACGGGTCATCTCAAGGTTCTCCGACTTGTGGGGGGACGGAATGAACACCGGGTGTCGAAGGGCTCACAAGGGGTTCATGAGAGCGCTCTCATGAAAGTCGTCGCAGTGCACGGAGTTGTCAAGGGGAGGGTGGGCCGATCGGCACCTCCGCCGGTCCGACAAGGGCCGATGGCGGCGGGGGCATGAAAGTTTCATGGTGCCGCGGGCCCCGTCCTGGGGTTTCGGGGTCGCGACCTTGCGCCCCGGCCGAAACCCTTCCTACGTTCCGGCGCAATGTCGAAGCGATGAAGGAGGCTTATGTCCACGAGACTGAGGGCGGCGCTCAGCGCGGTGGCCGGGGTGGCCCTCGCGGCGGGTTCCGCGACCGCCGCGGTCCTCGTGCCCGGCACCGCGAGCGCCGCGACCACCGTGCAGTGTCAGGTCACGTATTCGGTCAGCACCGACTGGGGCAGCGGCTTCACCACGAACATCACCATCGCCAACGTCGGCACGAGCCCGTGGACCGGCTGGACGCTGGGCTACTCCTACGGCGGCAACCAGACCTTGCAGAACGGCTGGAACGGCACCTGGACACAGTCCGGGAAGGCGGTGAGCGTCACCAACGCCTCCTACAACGGTTCAGTCGCCGCCGGCGGCACCACCGGCATCGGAGCCAACTTCACCTACAGCGGCACCAACACCGCGCCGACCGTGTTCAGCGTCAACGGCACGACGTGCAACGGTGTGGGCTCGCCGACCTCGACGCCGAGCACCACACCCAGCACGACGCCCAGCACCACCCCGAGCTCCACTCCCCCGTCGAACGGCGCCCCGGCGCTGCACGTCTCGGGCAACCAGCTCGTGGACAGCACCGGCAAGGTCTTCGTCCCGCACGGGGTGAACCGCTCCGGCGCGGAATTCTCGTGCGTCCAGGGCAAGGGCATCTTCGACGGACCGGTCGACGACGCCTCGGTGGCGGCGATCGCCTCGTGGAAGGCGAACATCGTCCGGGTTCCGCTGAACGAGGACTGCTGGCTCGGTGAGTCGGACGTGCAGTCGCAGTACGGCGGCGCGGCCTACCAGTCCGCGATCGAGAGCTTCGTCAGCCTGCTGCACCAACACGGCCTGGCCGTCATCCTGGACCTGCATTGGACCGACGGCGTCTACACCGGCCAGTCCTCGGCCTGCTCGGTGGCCACCGCGACGTGCCAGAAGCCGATGCCGGACGCGGCCAACGCGCCAGCGTTCTGGTCCTCGGTGGCCGGCGCGTTCAAGAACGACCAGTCGACCGTCTTCGACCTGTTCAACGAGCCCTACCCGGACTTCGCCGCGGGCTTCGACTCCGCGGCCGGCTGGTCCTGCTGGCAGAACGGCGGGACCTGCACCGGCATCGGCTACCAGGTCGCCGGGATGCAGTCACTCGTGAACGCGGCGCGCGGCGCGGGTGCCTCGAACGTGCTGATGCTCGGGGGCGTGGCGTACTCGAACGACCTGAGCCAGTGGCTGGCGCACGAGCCGGCGGACCCGCTGCACAACCTCGCGGCGTCCTGGCACTCGTACAACTTCAACTCGTGCTCGTCCTCGTCGTGCTGGGACTCCCAGGTCGCGCCGGTCATCGCGCAGGTGCCGGTGATCCCCGGGGAGATCGGCGAGAACGACTGCGGCCACTCCTACATCGACACGCTGATGGCGTGGCTGGACAGCCACCACACCGGCTACTCGGCGTGGACGTGGAACACCTGGGACTGCTCGTCCGGTCCTTCGTTGATCAGCGCCTACGACGGGACGCCGACGACGTACGGCGCCGGGTACAAGGCGCACTTGGCCACTTTCTGACAGGGGAAGGTGCGGCGTCCCCGAGCAGTGCTCGGGGACGCCGTTCCGCTCAGGGGGCTCCCTCAAGCCACCCGGTCGCGGTATTCGTGGTAGCGCTCGCGAACCTCCGGAAGCGGCTCGGCCTCGAAGGTCTCAGTCCCCTGGGTGACCCGCCGAGGCGGTTCCTCCGAGCCGGCCAGGACCCACGCGGCCTGGGCCGCGGCGCCGTCGGCGACGTACTCCCCCGGCGGCGGCACGGTCACCGGGTGGCCGAGGATCGCCGGGGCGATGGTGCGCACGGCCTCCGAGCGCGCGCCGCCGCCGATCAGCAGGATGCGCTCGACCGGCACGCCGAGCCCGGTCAGCGCGTCCAGGCCGTCGGCCAGGCCGCACAGCATGCCCTCGACGGCGGCCCGGGCCAGGTGCGCCGTGGTGGCGTTGGCCAGGCGCAGGCCGTGGACCGAGCCGGCGGCGTCGGGCAGGTTGGGGGTGCGCTCGCCTTCCAGGTAGGGGATCAGGGTGAGGCCGTCGGCGCCGGGCGGTGCGGACAGCGCCGCCTTGGACAGGCCGTCGAGGTCGGTGCCGGTCATCGCCGCTCCGGCGTCCAGGACGCGGGCGGCGTTCAGGGTGCAGACCAGCGGCAGGAATCGTCCGGTGGCGTCAGCGAACCCCGCGACGGTTCCGGTGGCCTCGGCGGTCGGGGTGTCGCAGACCGCGAACACGGTGCCCGAGGTCCCTATCGACACCACGACGTCTCCGGCGCGTGCGCCGAGGCCCAGAGCCGCTGCGGCGTTGTCGCCCGCGCCGGGACCAAGGGCGATGCCGGGCCGCAGGGCCTGCGCCGGTGATAGCGGCGCACCGAGGTCACCGGTGCGGCCGACCGCTTCCCGTGCTCCGGCCACCCGGGGCAGGACGACTTCCCGCCCGAACGCCCGGGTCAGCAGGTCGTGGCGGTACTCACCGGTGGCCGGCGACCAGTAGCCGGTGCCGGAGGCGTCGCTGCGGTCGGTGGTCAGCTCCCTGATGTCGGTGCCTCCGCGCAGCCGCCACGTGAGCCAGTCGTGCGGCAGGCACACCGCCGCGACCCGTGCGGCGTTCTCCGGCTCGTGCTCGGCGAGCCAGCGCAGCTTCGTGACGGTGAACGAGGCCACCGGCACCGAGCCGACGGACCGCGCCCAGGCTTCGGCGCCGAGTTCACCGACGAGGTCGGTCGCCGCCTGCGCCGAGCGGGTGTCGTTCCACAGCAGCGCGGGACGCACCACGTCGCCGTGCTCGTCCAGGCACACCATGCCGTGCTGCTGGCCGCCGACCGCGAGCGCCTCGACGTCGTCGAGTCCGCCGGCCGCGGCGATCGCCGCGTCCAGCGCCCGCCACCACGCCTCGGGGTCCACCTCGGTGCCGGCCGGGTGCGGGGCGGAGCCCTGACGGATCAGGGCCCCGCTGTCCACGTCGCGGATGACGACCTTGCACGACTGCGTCGAGGAGTCGACGCCGGCCGCCAGCCTCACCGCGCGCCCATCAGGTGCTCGACGGCGAGCTGGGTGAGGCGGACGGCGCCCAGGCCGCGCTCGGCGGCCTCCTCGGCGTCGAAGTCCTCGAAGGCGCTGCGGTCGGCCAGCAGGTCGGCGTAGGTCTCGCCGTCGGCCAGGGTCGGGGTGGCCAGCTCGTCCACGCGCGCGGCGGCGCGCGCCTCGACGACCTCCGGGTCCGCCCGGAACGCCGCGGCGCGCTCCTTGAGCAGCAGGTAGGTGCGCATGTTCGCGGCCGCCGACTGCCAGACGCCGGCGATGTCCTCGGTGCGCGCCGGCTTGTAGTCGAAGTGCCGGGGGCCCTCGTAGCCGCCGGTCTCCAGCAGGTCCACCAGGAAGAAGGCGTTGAGCAGGTCACCGTGGCCGAAGACCAGGTCCTGGTCGAACTTGATGCCGCGCTGGCCGTTGAGGTCGATGTGGAAGAGCTTGCCCTGCCACAGCGCCTGCGCGATGCCGTGGGCGAAGTTCAGGCCGGCCATCTGCTCGTGGCCGACCTCGGGGTTCAGGCCGACCATCTCGTGGTGTTCCAGGGTGCTGATGAAGCCCAGCGCGTGGCCGATGGTCGGGAGCAGGATGTCGCCGCGCGGCTCGTTCGGCTTGGGCTCCAGGGCGAAGCGGATGCCGTAGCCGCGGTCGGTGACGTAGGCGGCCAGGGTGTCGATGCCCTCGCGGTAGCGGTCCAGCGCGGCCTTCACGTCCTTGGCGGCGTCGGACTCCGAGCCCTCGCGGCCGCCCCAGAAGACGTAGGTGTGCGCCCCGAGTTCGGCGGCCAGGTCCAGGTTGCGCATGACCTTGCGCAGCGCGTAGCGCCGGATGTCGCGGTCGTTGCTGGTGAAGGCGCCGTCCTTGAACACCGGGTGCTTGAACAGGTTGGTGGTGGCCATCGGCACCTTCAGGCCGGTGGCGTCCAGGGCCTCGCGGAAACGGGCGATGTGCTTGGCGCGCTCGTCGTCGCCGGACCCGAAGGGGATCAGGTCGTCGTCGTGGAAGGTGACGCCGTAGGCGCCGAGCTCGGCGAGCCGGTGCACGGTCTCCACCGGGTCCAGCGCGGGCCGGGTCGGGTCCCCGAACGGGTCTTGGGCCTGCCACCCGACCGTCCAGAGGCCGAAGGTGAACTTGTCTGCGGGCGTCGGGGCGACGGTCATCGCGGGCTCCTGGGAAAGGCTGGAAGGGCTCGGGGGAGCGAGGTAATTGTTTAATGGATGAACTTATGGACCGGCTGTGGCATTGTCAAGACATGCCCGCGCCCACCAGCCCCGCCAGCGCCCGCCCCGCGGACCGCGACGGAAGTGACAGCCGCAACGCCCGCGCCGTCCCGAATCCCGCCCGCCAGGCCAGCATCCGCAACGCCAACCTGGCGCTGCTGTACGGGCTGATCCTGGACGCCCCGGCCCCGCTGTCCCGCGCGGCGCTGGCCGCGGCCACCGGCGTCACCCGCGCCACCGCCTCCGCCCTGGCCGACGCGCTGCTGGAGGCCGGCCTGGTCGCCGAGGTGTCGCCGCCGCCGGCCACCGGCGCGGGCCGGCCGGCCGCCGGCCTGGTCCCGGCCGCCGACGGCCCGGCCGGGCTCGGGCTGGAGATCAACGTGGACTACCTGGCGGCCTGCGTGGTGGACCTGACCGGCACGGTGCGCGCCACCGTCATATCGCCCGGGGACCAGCGCGGCCGCGCGGTGCCCGAGGTGCTGGCCGACCTGGCCGATCTGGCCCGGCAGGCCGAAGCGGAGGCCGGACTGACCGTCGCCGGCGCGGCGGTCGCGGTCCCGGGCCTGGTCGAGGCGCCGCACGGCCGGATCCGCAGCGCGCCGAACCTGGTGTGGCGGGACGTGGAGATCGGGGCCGAGCTGCGGCGGGCGCTGCCGGAGGCGCCGTTCGAGCCGGTGGTCGGGAACGAGGCGGACTTCGCGGCGCTGGCCGAGGCGCACGGGGTGGGGTCCGACCCGGATGCCGGTGAGGGCGATCGCGATGGCGCCGGCAATGGCGCCAACCCGCCGCCGGCATTGACCGACTTCCTTTATGTCTCCGGCGAGATCGGCGTCGGCGCGGGCGTCATCCTGGACCGCGAGTTGTTCCGGGGCGCGCGGGGATGGGCCGGGGAGATCGGGCACGTCACGGTCGAACCCGACGGGGCCCAGTGCCGGTGTGGTGCCCGGGGGTGCCTGGAGACGGTCGCCGGCCTGGAGGCGTTACGGCGCGACCGGCCCGAGGCCGCGGCTTCGGCGCTCGGGCGTGCGGCTGCCGCCGCGGTCAATCTCTTCGACCTGCCGGCGGTCGTGCTCGGCGGCGTCTACGCCCGGCCGGAGTTCGCCGCGCTGGTGCCCGGGGTTGAGAAGGCGCTGGCAGAGCATGTGGTCTCCGCGCGCTGGGCCCCGGTGGCGGTGCACGTGTCGCGGCGCGGGACCGCGGCGGCGGTGACCGGTGCGGCGACCGCCGTCATCCGGCGGGTGCACGCCGATCCGGCGGCCTGGATGGCGGCCCGCTGACCGCGCATCACCCTCTGCCGGCTCAGCCCTGAGCGCTTCACCCGTGGCCGACGAGGCGGGCCAACTCCCGGTCCAGGTTCAGGTACCCCGGCTCGGCACCGGCCGGGACGATCGCGTAGATGTGGCACAGGAACAGCCGCACCGCCGCCTGCGGCGTGATCACCAGGGCGGTCGAGGCGCCGCTGCGCAGCTCGATCATCAGATCGCCCGGGCCGAACGGCCAGACGCGTACGTCGCCTTCGCCGGTCGGGGTGTGCAGACCGTCGGTCAGCAGGTCGCGGGCGAAGACCCACTCGATGCCATCGACGATCTCCCCGTCCCCCTCCCCCTCCCCGTCCGCGCCGGGGTCGACGTCCAGGAAGGCCAGGCGCACCGCGAAGGGGTCGTCGGAGCGGTAGCGCAGCACGGCGGGCACCCCGGCCATGCGCTCGTCGGAGGTCACAACATGGGTCTTCAGTGGCTGTTCGTGAGTCGCGAGCATCGCTGTCACTCCTTGCTGTAGTGGTGCCATCACAACAAGGACTTGTTAAGGGAGCATGACCTTACGCGGCTTTCGCCCGATTTCTTTGTGATCTGCACCATACGGGAAAGAAGACGGGCCTTCGGTACCATCGGTTACGTACAGCAACGATGTGGGTTGTGGCCGTGACCGAAGCCGCCGGCACCGACGACAGCCCAGGTCCCCGCCGCATCACAGCCTTCTGCTACCCCCGTCTCGGCTCCGACATCGAGCACTGCGACTCCGGCCACCCCGCAGCCTTCGACCCCCTCGGACCAAAACATCGACGTGACCGTCACCCCGGACCCACAGCACCCCGTGACAGTCACCGCGCACCTTTCCTCGAAGTCACCCGGATGACGGCGACCGGCAGGACACGCCCTCGGCCCCGATGAGTTGCTGGGTGGGGGGCCGGCTCGACCCGAAGGAGGTCTTGAGGCGATGTCCAAGTCGACCAAGAAGAACGAAGGCAGCGGTGAGCACGTCGCGAAGTCCGACGTGCGCCACCGGTACAAGGTGACCGAGTTCGCCGACTTCACGCGGCGTGAGACGAAGCCCGACGGCACGGAGAAACTCATGCCGCGCGTGGCCGTCCTGTCCCCGATGAACGGGGGTAAACAGGTGCGGGCCTACGTCCCGGGCAACCTCGACGAGCCGCTGGAGGTGGGCTCGGTCGTGATGTGCCGGCCGCATGACAAGCCGACTAAGGGCGACGGACCGCCGGTGAAGTTCCGGATCACCAACGTCGTCGGCGCCGGCTCCGCG
Organism: Catenulispora sp. GP43; assembly: GCF_041260665.1. NCBI lineage: Bacteria > Bacillati > Actinomycetota > Actinomycetes > Catenulisporales > Catenulisporaceae > Catenulispora > Catenulispora sp. GP43. Next base: position 108,630 of record NZ_JBGCCT010000032.1, read on the forward strand.
TCCGACACGCTCAGCGCCGCGCAGAACGCGCAACTCGCGGACGGTGTCGGGGCCTCGGCGATGGAGCCGAGGCAGGCCGCCCGACGGTGAGCTGAGCGGGGCACGACTCCGGGGCGTCCCGCAGGGGGCGCCCCGGACTCACGCCCCTGATATCAGGACTCATCGGCAGCGGCCGGCGTCGTCGCCAACAGCCGGAGGACCAGGTAGCCCCCGACTCCCGGCAACAGCGCCGCGAGTTTGGCGGCCCGAGGCGCGCCGCCGTTGCGCCACGTCGCCAGGACGATGACGAGGTACGCGCAGCCGTGGGTCGGGCCGACCACCGAGGCGACCGGCTGGAGGTTCACGGTGGCGAGGTTGGCGAACAACACCACCAGCGTGACGAGCTCGACCAGGGCCGCGATCCGGAAGGAGCGGGTCAGCATGGTCACGCCCCCGTCGTCGAGCCGGGGCGCACGATCATCAGGATCGTGACAGTCGCCCAGAGCAGGTTGAAGATGCCGGTCGCGGCGGCCAGCCGGGCGGCGATCCGGACAGCGGGACCGGCCTGAGGCGCCGGCGGCGTCCCCGGCGATGGCGACGCCTCCGCCGCACCCAGCTCAGCCAGCGCATCCTGCTGCGCGGGCAGAATCCACATCGCGAGCACGCCTGCGGCCACGGCGGTCAGCCCGATGGCCGTGATCAGCCAGGCGCTGCCGAGAACGCCCATGTTGCTCGCGGTGGCGAACCCGAAGACGGGGACGGCGATGCCGACCCCCGCGTACACACGGCACACGCGGTGAAGCAGGTGAAGCCCGGTCACGGCGCCGGAGTCCTCATGAGCGCGGCGCAGGGATCTGGGGAACATGCTCGCGGCGACGGCCACCGGCCCGACCGCGATGATGGCTGCCAGGACGTGCAGCGACAGCAGGAATTTGGTCACTTCGTGACGCTATCCGGCGTCCGCGGCTCGTCCCAGTGGCAATAGTGACAGGTTTCAACGGAAAAACGCCACACCGCATCCCATGGCTCTGAAGTGCGAGAATAGCGTGAGAACAAGCCCACCGAGCGTGTGCCGACGGCCACGCCACGATAGGTTCTCGCCATGCACACCGTCGCCATCATCGCCCTGGACGGCGTGATCCCCTTCGACCTCGCGACGCCGATCGAGGTCTTCAACCGGGCCCGTCTGCCCGACGGACGGCCCGGCTACCAGGTGCGCGTGTGCGCCGAGCAGCCCGAGCTGAGCGCGGGAAGCTTCGCCCTGCGCGCGCCGTACGGCCTGGCGGCCCTCCAGGACGCGGACACGATCATCGTGCCCGGCATCGAGAACCCGCTGGCGCCGCTGCCGCCCGCCGTCGGCGAGGCGTTGCGCGCCGCCGCGGCGAACGGCACCCGCATCGCCTCGATCTGCGTCGGAACCTTCCCGCTGGCCGCGACCGGCCTGCTCGACGGCCTGCGCGCCACCACGCACTGGCTCGCCGCCGACCAGCTCGCCGCCGCGCACCCGGCGATCGAGGTGGACGCCAGCGTGCTGTACGTGGACAACGGCCAGTTCCTCACCTCCGCCGGCGCGGCCGCGGGGCTGGACCTGTGCCTCCATATGATCCGCAAGGACTACGGCTCCGCGGTCGCCGCGCACTCGGCCCGCCTGTCGGTGATGCCGCTGGAACGCGAGGGCGGGCAGGCCCAGTTCATCGTCCTGGACCACTCCCCCGCACCCCAGGGCGGAACCCTGGAACCGCTGCTCGGCTGGCTCCAGGACAACCTGGGGCGCGACCTCACCCTCCCCGACATCGCGGCCGAGGCCGGCCTGAGCACCCGCACGCTGATCCGCCGGTTCCGCGAGCAGACCGGCACCACACCGCTCCAGTGGCTGCACCGGGCCCGCATCCGGCGCGCGCAGCACCTGCTGGAGACCACGCAGCACTCGGTCGAGCGGATCGCGGCCCAGGTGGGGTTCGGTTCGGCGACGGCGTTCCGCGACCGGTTCAAGCGGACGACGGGGACCAGCCCGAACGCGTACCGGCGGACCTTCAGCTGACGTCGCGGGCTCCGCGCGGGGCCGTACGGCGCCGCGCGGGGCCGCACGGCGCCACCCGCCCCACGGCTCGGCGGCGGCGCAGGTCAGCGGCCCGAGCCGGGCCCGCCGAGGCGGCCGCGGCACCCCGCCGCGATCGCACTGATCATCGAATCCCCGCCCCCGCGACCACGCACCAGCCCCCTCTGAAGCGCGAACAACCCTTATGGCCCTCTCCAACTGGCGCCCCACCCGAAGTGGATCTCTAGTGGGAAAACAGTAGGCCGCCGAAAAGCCGGCGGCCGGGAGAGAAGTGAGCGCATCATGCGACACCTGCGTCCGGCCCGGGCCGCTGGGATCGTGCTCGCCGCGGCCGTGCTGGCCGCCACCGCCGCCGGTTGCGGCAGTGCCAAGAGCTCGAGCAACTCCAGCTCGTCCGGCGGCACCGCGACCGGCTCGAATGCGAGCACCCGCATCGGCATCCTGCTGCCGGAATCCAAGACCACTCGGTACGAGGCGTTCGACAAGCCGTATCTGGAGCAGGAGCTCCAGGCCCGGCTGCCCGGCGTGAACATCGACTACTACAACGCCGGACAGGACGCCACGGTCCAGCAGACCCAGGTCGACACCGCCCTGACCAAGGGCGACAAGGTGCTGATCCTGGACGCCGTGGACTCCAAGTCGATCCAGGCCTCGGTCCAGAAGGCACACGACGCCGGCGTCAAGGTCGTCGCCTACGACCGGCTCGCCCAGGGCCCGGTCGACGCCTACGTCTCCTTCGACAACGTGAAGGTCGGCGAACTGCAGGGCACCGCCCTGCTGACCGCGCTGGGCGCGAACGCCGCGAACCACCAGATCGTGATGATCAACGGCTCGCCCACCGACCCGAACGCCGCCCAGTTCAAGCAGGGCGCGATGAACGCGCTCAACGGCAAGGTCAAGATCGGCAAGGAGTACGACACCCCGAACTGGGACCCGAACACCGCCAACCAGGAGATGGCCGGTGCCATCACCGCCCTGGGCGCGGCGAACATCCAGGGCGTCTACTCCGCCAACGACGGCATGGCCGCCGGTATCTCCACCGCGCTGCAGGCCGGCGGGCTGCACGGCATCCCGCTGACCGGACAGGACGCGCAGCTCGACGCGCTGCAGCGGATCCAGGCCGGCAACCAGACCATGACGGTCTACAAGCCGTACAAGCCGGAGGCCGTCGCGGCCGCCGACGTGGCCGCCGAGTTCGCGCAGGGCAAGACCCCCGGCACGAACCTGCTGCCGACGACCCAGACCAACGGCTCCGGGAACACCGTCCCGTCCAAGCTGCTGACCCCGATCGTCGTGGACAAGAACAACATGTGCACCACCGTCGTGAAGGACGGCCTGTACACCGCCGCGCAGATCGGCATCACCTGCTGATCAGCACGCCGTAGACAGTCTCCTGCCGAGCTCCGAACCGACGTGGAGGTAGCACCCCTATGTTCGATCCCAGTTCGCAACCCGTGCTGGAACTGCGCGGGGTGTCCAAACGGTTCGGGGCCGTGCAGGCCCTCACGGGCGTCGACCTCGACGTGCACGCCGGCGAGGTCGTCGCCCTGGTCGGGGACAACGGCGCCGGCAAGTCCACCCTGGTGAAGACCATCTCCGGAGTGAACCAGCCCGACCAGGGCGAAATCGTCTGGCAGGGCGGCGCGGTCTCCGTCAAAGGCCCGCACGACGCCCAGAAGCTGGGCATCGCGACCGTCTACCAGGACCTGGCGCTGGCCGACAACCTGGACGTGGTCGGCAACCTGTTCCTGGGCAACGAGATCACCAAGGCCGGGGTCCTGGACGAGATCGCCATGGAGGGCCGCTCCCGGGAACTCCTGCAGACGCTGTCGATCCGCATCCCCAGCGTCCGCATCCCGGTCGCCTCGCTGTCCGGTGGCCAGCGCCAGACCGTGGCCATCGCCCGCTCGCTGATCGGCGAGCCCAAGGTCGTGCTGCTCGACGAACCCACCGCCGCCCTCGGCGTGGAGCAGACCGCACAAGTGCTGGACCTGGTCGAGCGGCTGCGCGACCGGGGCCTGGGGGTGATCCTGATCAGCCACAGCATGGAAGACGTGATGGCCGTCGCCGACACGGTCGCGGTGCTGCGGCTGGGACGGAACAACGGGATCTTCGAGCGGCGGCAGACCAACCAGGAGCAGATCATCTCGGCGATCACCGGCGCCACCGACAACGCCGTCACCCGGCGGGCGGCACGCCACGCGGAGGGACAGGAATGAGCCAGGACCCGAACACCGGCGGTGCCGGCGGCGGCAGCGGCGAGGACCGCCGTGGGCGCGAAGGCAAGGACGCCCCGCTGATGGGCCCGGCCGGCGCCGGCGACTACGCCGGCGAGGAGGCTGCGGCCCCGGCCGGCGGCGGCACGGTCAGCGGGAAGGTCGAGGAACTGCTGGCCGCCGGCGTCGCCCCGTCCGAGGTCACCAACCGGGTGGCGAAGGAGACCGGGGAGTCCAAGGAGGCCGTCCGGGAGATCGTCGAGACCATGGTCCCGGCCGCCGGCTCGGCCGCCGACCCGCGGCTGATGGCCCGGGAACAAGGCCTTTCCGGCTACTGGAACGAGTTCATGCGCCGGGTCAAGGGCGGCGAACTCGGCTCGCTCCCGATGATCATCGCCCTGGCGGTCATCTGGATCGTGTTCTACAGCCTGAACAGCACGTTCCTGTCGGCGCAGAACCTGTCCAACCTCTCCCAGCAGATCGTCGGCACCGGCATGATCGCCCTCGGCGTGGTGTTCGTCCTGCTGCTCGGCGAGATCGACCTGTCGGTGGGCTCGGTGTCGGGCCTGGCCGCGGCGGTGTTCGCGGTGGAGTCGGTGAACAACGGCGTCAACGAGTATCTGGCGCTGATCCTGGCGCTGGTCACCGGTATCGCCACCGGATTCATCCAGGGCTTCTTCTTCGCCAGGATCGGCGTGCCCGCATTCGTCGTCACCCTGGCCGGCTTCCTGTTCTGGAACGGCCTGATGCTCAACATCCTGGGCGCCACCGGCACCGTCAACCTGCCCCCCACCAGCATCGTCTCCAGGCTCTACAACACCATCTACGGCCAGCAGATCGCCGCTTACGGAGCCGCGGCGATCGGCGTCGTACTCTACGCGGCGGTGGCGATGTACGGCCGCGCGCGCCGGATGCGGGCCAAGGTACCGGCGCCGCCGGTCGGCGAGATCGCCGCCCGAGTCATCCTGCTGGCGATCGTCGCCTTCCTCGCCGCCTACGTGTTCAACGAGTACAAGGGCCTGCCGCTGGCGCCGCTGATCTTCCTGATCTTCATCGTGGTCGGCGACTTCATCCTGCGCCGCACGGTCTACGGCCGCCGCATCTTCGCGGTCGGCGGCAGCATCGAGGCCGCGCGCCGGGCCGGCATCAGCGTGCCGTTCATCCGCCTGACGGTCTTCTCGATCTGCGGCCTCATGGCCGCGGTCGGCGGCCTGTTCCTGGCCGGCCAGATCGAATCCGCCTCCCAGACCTCCGGCGGCGGCAACCTGCTGGTGAACGCGATCGCCGCGGCGGTCATCGGCGGCACCAGCCTGTTCGGCGGACGCGGCAAGACCTGGTCGGCACTGCTCGGTGCGCTGGTCATCGGCTCGATCCAGTCCGGCATGAACATCCAGGGCCTGTCGAACAGCATCCAGTACATGGTCACCGGCGCCGTGCTGCTGGCCGCGGTGGTCATCGACGCGGTGGCGCGGCGGACGCAGAAGGCGAGCGGGCGGGTCTAGCCGCCGGCGGTCGGGGCCGGCTACCGCGCCGTCCCCGCCGTCCCCGCCGCCTCGACCACCGCCGCGCGGGTCCCGCAGTCGATCTCGTAAGCCAGGATCAGCTCCGCGATGGCGCGCGGGTTCGACAGCGAGCGCCCCGTCTGCTTCTCCAGCCGCCGCAGCCGGTTGCGCACTGTGTTCGGGTGCACGAACAGGCGGCGCCCGGCCTCGCCCGCCGAGCCGTCGGCGTCCAGCCAGGCGCCGAAGGTGGCCAGCAGCAGGGTGCGGTCCTGCACCGTGAGCTGGTCCAGGCCGGCCAGGATGCCGCGGGCCACGCGCGGCATGATGTCCGGCGCGCTGCCGGCCACCGCCGAGAGCGGGTCGCTGCCGAAGACCACGACGCGGCGGCGTTCGGCGGCTCCGTGCAGGGCGATCCGGGCCAGGCGCAGGGCCAGCGAGGTCGAGCGCAGGTCGTCGTAGGGCGGCGATACGCCGACGCGCGCTCCTTCGCCCGCGTGCAGCGCCGTGACCAGGCGGTCCAGCTGTGCGCTCGGTCCGGGCAGGGCCGCGACGCCGATCTCGACGTCGTGCATCAGGCGCCAGGCCGAGTCGATGCCCAGCACGCCCAGGCCCTGCTCGATGTGCGGGAGCGCGTGCCGTCCGACCTCGGGCACGCGGGCGGCGATCACCACGAAGGGGCCGGAGGCCGGCAGGCGGAGCAGTTCGGCGGCCTCCCACAGGTTGGTGTCCCCCAGCCGTCCCTCCAGCAGCGCCTGGACCACCGCCGCGCGGCGTTGTTCCTCGCTGCGCGTGGCGGCGTCCAGGCACGTGTCGGCGGACATCCCCATGCCGCGCGCCGTCTCGACGATGGCCGACCACACCGCCCGGAAGGCGACGCGGTAGCCGTCCATCACGACGGTCAGCGGGATGCCGTCGGCGGCCCCTGTACGGCCGGTGGGCCCGGCGGCGCGCAGGTCGGCCTTCTGGCTGCGGGCCATCGGGTCGAAGGCGGAGACGACGTGGTCGTGCACTGATTCGCGCAGCGATTCGCGCCGCACCATGCCGGCGTACACGGGGAACTGCTGGTAGACAGGGTCCACGACGGTGTCGGTGATCTGCTCGGCCCGGTCCAGCATCAGGGCGGCGAGCATGGTCAGCTCCGCCATCTTCTGCTCGCCGTGCTCCGGCCGCGGGCTCGCGATCTCCACACGGCGCACCTTAGTGCGGCGGCGGTCTGGTGACAGGACGAACCGCCGATTGACCACTCTTATGTGGGGAGTCCTGGTCACTTGAAGCGTCGTCCAGCCATGGGAACGGCCGGTCCAGCAGCTCCTCGCGCCGCAGCGCCCTCACAGCTGTGACAGCGTCCTGATTCATGCCGCGGTAGGGATCGGCCACCGCGGCTTCGAGCAGTGGGACGGCCGATCCGGACTCCATCGACGCCCGCACCGCCGGATGCATCCGCTCCAAGGAACCGGCCCGATTCATCTCCAGCGTCCAGACGCCTTCGACTCCTGATATACGCGCCAGATGCGCATAGGCGAACAGCCGCGCCTCAGTCGGCAGCTCCGGGTGCGCGTCCCGGACCAGGGCGTACGCCAGCGGCGCCTCGTGCGCGGCGAGCGAGGCGATCGTGTGGACCTGCCGGACCACGTCGGCGTCGCGCCGCAGGGCCTCGCCGGCCTGGGCCAGGACCTCCGGGTCGTGGACCCCGCGGTACGCGGCCAGGCGCACGGCCGGCGGGGCGCACTCGTGCAGGCTGATCGCGGCGGCGACGCCCGGCTCGCGGTCGGCGAACGTCAGCAGCCTGATGAGCACCGCGTTCGGCGTCAGCGGGTTCGACGCCAGTTGGATCCGGACCCGCGCGCTGGCCTGCGGGCTCAGCGCGTGGTCGACGATCGTCCGGGACAGCGGGACGTGGCTGGCGATCCGCAGCAGCGCACGGGCGTTGCGCACGGCCCGCGGCGCGCCGACGACGGCGCCGGTGGCGGCCATCGGGGCCGCCTGGGCCGCGATGCGGGGCAGGGTCTGCGGCGGTGCCAACACGAGCAGGATGTTCGCGCCGCGCCACAGGTGATCGTCCAGGCCCAGCAAGGCGTGCAGCGGCGGGTCGTCTCCGCTGTGCGGCTCGCCTCGTAGCAGGCTGTGGAGGCTGCCCGGCCAGGAGTCGACGGCGACGACAGCCTCGGCCCAGCGTCCGACGTCGCCGCCGGCACCGCCCCGGATCCGCCCGGCGAGCGCCCTGGCGGCCTGGTCGACGCCCGCGTCCAACAGCACGGTCAGCGCGATCGTCGCGGGGCGCACGCGGCGGTAGACGTCCTCGACGCCGATGGTGCCCGCCCGGAGGCCGATCAGGACCAGGTCGCGCAGGTGGCCGAGGGCGTCGTGGCCGGGATGGCGCATGCGCGCCAGATCGTGCTCGTAGTCCTCGATGGTGGGCCGGGGACGCAGCACCGGCGGCGGGCCGAGGCCGCAGATATCCTCGGAAGACACAACACGCAACCTCCCGCCAGCCCGTCTCAGGCCTCTTTTACAGGCTCAACGCTGGCTATGGTGGAAACGTGTCCGAGTTCGGGATCGAGATGCGCCGCCTGCGCATGCGCCGCGAGATATCGCTGGCCGGGCTGGCCGACCGCGTGCACTACGACAAGGGTTACCTGAGCAAGATCGAGACCGGGCGGCTGCCGGCCAACCGGCGGTTGGCCATCCTGGTCGACGTGGAGCTGGGCGCCGACGGGGACCTGGTCGCGTTGGTGCCCGAAGAGCCGCGGCGTCGGGGCGGATCCGGCGCCGCAGCCGACCCGGACGGCGAGCCGGACTGGGGCGGCGAGCTGGTCGCGTTCGGCGAGGCGCTGTCGGTCCCGCTGGCGCTGCGGTCGGCGGCGGGCCGGGGCGAGGCCGAGGATGTCAGGCTGCTGGCCCACTACCGCGAGGAGTTCGACCGGCACCGGCGGCTGAGCCAGCAGCTCCCCCCGGAACTGCTGCTGCGGCGGCTGATCGTCGATTTCGACACCCTGATGGAGTTGGCGCAGACGGCGGCGCCGGAGGCCGCCGGGCAGCTGCACCTGCTGTCGGCGCGCTACGCCGAGTTCATCGGCTGGATGTGCCAGGAGGCCGGGCGCCTGGACCTGGCGCTGGCCTGGACCCGCCGCACCGCGGCCCTGGCGACCCGGGCCGAGGCCGCCGACCTGGCGGCGTACACGCTGGTCCGGGAGGCGGAACTGGCGCTGTACGAGGGGGATCCGGCGACCGCGATGGAGCTGGCCGGGCGGGTGCTGGCCGATCCGCGGGCCCGGGCCCGCAGCCGGGGCCTGGCCGCGCACCGCCAGGCGCAGGCCTTCGCGGTCCGCGGCGACCACGCACGATGCCTGAGTTCCCTGGACCACGCCCGCGATCTGCTCCACCCCGAACGCGTCGCGCAGGACGAGCCGGTCGTCGGCTCGGTCACGGTCGGCGGCCTGGACAACGCCATCGCCGGCTGGTGCCACTACGACCTGGGCCGCCCCCGGCGCGCCGGCGAATTCCTGGCCGACGCGCTGAACCGGACGCCGACCGAGGCGCACCGCTCGCGCGCGCTGTTCGGAGCCCGGCTCGCCCTCGCCTACGAGGCCTCCGGCGAACTCGAGGAGATGCAGGCCGTGACCCTTCGGGTGCTGGAGGACGCCGGCCTGGTCCGCTCCGCGGGCGCCGACGCCGAACTGCGCGGACTGTCCCGGGCCCTGATGCGCCACCACAACGTCCGCGCCTTGCGAGAGCTGCGCAACAGCCTCGACGAATCCCTCGTCGCCACACGACGCGCCCGATGAGCGGGGCGACGGACGCCGCGGACGGCAGGGACGGCGCGCAGGCCACCGACTGGCGGCGGCTGGACAGCACCGTGGTGCTGGCCACGCCCTGGTTCGACGTCCGCCAGGACGCCGTGATCCGCCCCGACGGCGCGGCCGACGTCTACCACCACGTGGCCACCCCCGGCTCGGTGACGGTCCTGCCGGTCGCCGAGGACGGCCGGGTCCTGCTGACCCGCCAATGGATCTACACCCACGGCGGCGTCCAGTGGCGCCTCCCGGCCGGCACCATCGAGCCCTTCGACGAGCGCCCGCTGGCCGCCGCCCGCCGCGAACTGGCCGAGGAGACCGGCCTGCGCGCCGCGCGCTGGAGCGCGGTCGGCGCGGTCAACGGCGCCGACAGCCTCACCAACCACGTCGACCACGTCTTCGTCGCCCGGGACCTGACGCAGGGCGAGGCGGCGCGCGAGGGCGGCGAGGCCGACATGGCGCTGTGCTGGCTGTCGTTCGAGCAGGCGCTGGAGCTGGTGTGGTCCGGGCAGATCCGGCACGCCGGGAGCGCTTACGCACTGCTGTCGTTCGGGCATCTGCGGGAGCTTTATGCGATGGAGCGATTGCGGGGTGAGTTGTAGCCTGCACGGGCTACGAGTCCGTCCTTGGAGGCCGCTGTTGATCCTTATCACCCGCCTGGACACCGTCGTCGACGGGAACCCGCTCGGCCCGCGCATCCCGTTCGTCGCCGAGGCCGACGGCGTCCGGCTCGCCGAGGCCGACCTGTTGGCGAAGTCGTATATGGGTGATGAGACAGGGCGTCTGGTGAAGGTCCGATGGGAACCGGGACAGTCGACCGCGGCGCGGCTGGTCCTCGAGGCGGCCATCGCCGCCGCCGAGCCCGGGCAGGTGCTCAACAGCTCGATCAACGCCGAGGTGCACACCGACCCGGCAGGGCAGATCGCACTGCTGGAGTCCTGCGGCTTCGAACTGTGGCAGGAGGAGGAGGGGTTCTGGTGGTCCGATGAGGGCCAGGACCTGCCGGCGCCGGAGGGCATCACGGTGCGGACGCTCGCGGAAGTCGGCACCGATCGGTTCGCCGAACTGATGGCTGCGTGCACGACCGACAGTCTGGACCGCATCGACGTCGACGCCGTGGCCGCGATGGGACCGTCCCGCTGGGCGACGGAGTTCCTGGCCGGCTGCGGCGACTCGACCTGGCTGCTGGCCGAGGACGCCGCGAGCGGACAGGCCGTGGGATACGTGGCCGTCGGCGAGTTCGATCCGGGCGTGGGCACCATCACGTACATCGGGGTCGCGCCGGAGCACCGCGGACGCGGCCACGTCGACGCGCTCCTGAAACTCGCCAACCGGACGGCCCGGGACCTCGGCTTCCACGCCATGCTCTCGGACACCGACACCCTCAACATCCCGATGCAGCGGGCCTTCCGCCGCAACGGCCACAGCTCGGAGGCCACCGGCTGGCACAAGTGGATGCACCGCCGGGAGGTCTGAGCCCCAGGGAGTCCTGAGCCCGCCCCGAACTCACTCCCTCTCAGAGTCCTGATCGTCCTCCGGATCGTCCGCCATCAGATGCTCGATCGCCTTCTCACACAGCTCCCGGATCATCTCCGGCGGGATCGCGTAATCGCGCCCCGGCAGGAACGACACCGGATCCGCCAGCGCGCCGTCCGGGCCGAACGGCTCGACCACCACCTCGATGTCCACGACATCACCCTCGCCGAGCGCCAGCGGGACATCAGAGTCCTCAGCCAACGACTCGCCGGCATGGCGGTAACGGTAGGCGAAGCGGACACCCACCGCGCCGCCGTACTCCGTGGCCTCGATCGGCAGCGCGAGCTGCTCGGTGAGGGCGGCGACCAGGTCGCGCGAGGTGGCGCCCACCGGGATCCGCACTTCGTGCGAGACGCGCAGTGACTGGTTGCGCGCGTAGATGTGCAGCGTCGGCTCCTCGCGCGGGGCGGGCTCGGGGATCGGGGCCGGGGCGGGCAGGACTTTGGTGCCGACCTCGCGGTCCCGTGTCCAGACCGCGGTCAGCTGGTCGGCGGCGGCTTGACGGCGGCCGCCGAAGGCGTCCAGATAGCGGCGCGGGGCCAGGACCGGAGGCAGTTCGCTGTCGTCCAGGCGCACGATGAACACGAACGGACGCGCGCGGCGCTGCTCCAGCACCATGGCCGCGGAGATCTCGCTGTTGACCCAGTAGCGGTCACGGGCCGCCGCGGACCAGACCAGCACGTAGAAGTCCGAGCGCTCCAGGGCGCCGTTGATGCTCATCACGACGTCGTCGCCGGGGAGGATGTCCATGATGTCGAGGAAGGGGTCGATCCCCCGGTCCAGCAGATCCTGGTGGAACTTCAGGACCTCGGTGCGGTCGGCCGTCGCGTAGGAGATGAAGACGGCCGGCCCCCGGCCGTCGGGATGATGCGGCATGGTCTCTCATTCGGTCTCGGGCGGGCGGAACAGGCGGCGGATCACGTGCGCCGGCCGACGGGCCGACGCACGCAATATAGGCGCCTTCACCTGATGCCCTGAATCCCCGTACAAAGTCCAGCACGCCCACCAGGCCGGATGCCCCGGCTCGGGCACGTCCGCGGCCGGCACCGCCCGGCCGTCGCGGACGTCGAGCTGCGCGCGCTGCAAGGCCACATCGCGCGGCAGATACCGCAGGTAGCCCTCGAACCGGTCCAGCAGGACCGCGGTGACGGAGACCTCTGCGACCCACCGGGCCGCCACCACCGAGGCCGCGCCGGCGTGCAGGCCGGCCCGGACGAATCCGGTCCGCTCGTCGCGGCCCACGCGTTGAGCCATCCCCGACTCGCACGCCCCGAGAATCAGGGTGCCGCAGGCCTGCAGACGCGCCTGCTGGAACCGCCCCGGCTGGATCCGGCCGTCCCGCTCGTTCTTCGTCCCGACGAACTGGAGCCAGGTTCGGGACGGGTCCTTCGGGTCGGTCTGGCCGTGGCCGAGGACGCGCACGCGCCGGTAGTCCGTCCGCAGCAGCTCGCGTTCGAAATCCTCGGGTGTGGCCTCGAACGCGCTGATCATCAAAGCCCGACCGCCCCGGTTCCCGACAGCCCGCTGACGGAGCAACGGACGCGCCGACAGACACGGCAGGTCCGACAGCGCGAAGCGGCAGACGATCGGCACCGACGCGCCGTCCGGACCGTCCTTGATCGGCAGCGCGGCCAGCGGGATGTCGGACAGCACTCCCCCGGCGACCACCACCAGCCGCTTGATCCGCGGCGGCACCAGACCGAGCACCGTCTCGGCCCCGATCGCGGCGCCGAGCCGGTCCATGAGCCGCGTGACCTGCTCCCGGCCCGCGGACTGGGCCAGCCGGTACTCGTTGCACTCCTTGCGCAGCGCTTTGACGAGCTTCTCCAACTCGCCCCGGTCCGCCGGCAGATCGACGTGGTGCACCAGATCGCGCCCGACGATGCCGTGGTGCACGCGGCCGGGCCGGGCGTGCATGATCCAGATCGCCTCGTCCCGGGCCGTCGCGTCGGCGATCGTCCGCAGCCACTGCCAGGCGGCCGCGCCGTCGCCGGGTGCGGGGAGCCGGCGGAGCGACGCCGCCGCGTCGGGGGCGATGCCGGCCAGGATCGCGGCGCCGCGCGCCGACTCCATCGCCACGATCGCCGCCGCGACGGCCGTGGCCGCGGGGTCGCCGCCGGGCCCGGACACGGCGAGTTCGGCGGCGACCCGGATCCGTTCGTCATGCTCGGTGGGGATGTCCTCCAGCAGCGCGGCCCGCACCTCGTCGCTGACCTGCCGGGCGACCAGTTCCTCTTCCAGCGCGTGCGCCCTGGCCCAATGGTCCGAGGCCTGGTCGGGCTGTCTGAGGAGTTCGTGCGCCTCGCCGAGCAGTCGCAGAGCTCGGATTCGCACATCAAGGAGCTGATGGACGTCGGCGAGGCGGGAGGCGGTGTTCAGGTCTCGGACCGCTGAGCTGAGATCCGCTTCTCCCTTCCGGCGTTTGAAGGCCGCGATCGACACCTCCCCGGATGCCAGGTGCCAGTGCGCCCGGTCCCGGTCGTCAGCGGCCAGCGCGCGGACGGCGTCCAGCCCGGCACGAGCCCGCTCCACCGCGCCACGGTCCAGCAAGCCGAAGGTGTTCAGCAGAGTCCTGAGGAAACGTACGGCCGGCGGTTCGGTCCCCTCCGCCGAACCGCCGGCCTCCACTGGGGTCTGCTTCTCCATCAAGAGCTGTGTCGAGAGTTCCGTGCCCAGGGCCTTCAACGCCTTGCCCCGGCGCAACGCCACCAGCAGGCCGACCAACTCCTCCAGCAGCGGCAACCGCAAGGCCGCGTCGAGGTCTTCGGAGGCAAGCGCCGTCACGACAACCTGAAGCGCCTCCTCATAACGGTGCCGGGCCTTGAGCGCCACGGCGCGTGCCAACGCACGCGGCACCGATGGCACGGCACCCGAGTCCTCGGCGAGGATCTCCGACACCGCCCTGTCCGAGCCGCCGCGCGCCGCCACGAGCCGCAGATCGGCGTCGATGACGGCCACCGCTGCCGCATCGCCGACGGACTCGAACACAGCGCGTGCCTCGCGCAGGTGGCGATCGGCAGTGGCACGCTCCCTCGCAGCCAGTCCCTCGACCCGGCGCAGGCGGGCATGAGCATTGGAGTCCAGCTCGGCGCCCGGATCGCTGTCGACCGCTTTGCGGATCTCAGCCGCGTCGGAGGCGGCTGCGGCATGCGTGCCGGACTCGGACCGCACCTGAGCGCGCTCGATCAATAGCGGCAAGCGATGGGCCCGGCCGCGTTCGTCGTGGAGATACCGGTCGCACCACGAGGCCGCGTCCGTCAACCAGCCCGCCGACCGCAGGGCGCTGACATGCTCGGCCGCCAGGGTCGCCCACAGCGCCGCGTCATCGGCGGCCACGAGTCCGAGGACGTGGGCGTAGGCGGCATCCGTCCCGTCCGCGACGGCCGACCGCGCCTGTTCCAGGGCCTCGGCCAGCGTCTCCCGGCCATCGAGGAAGAAGTTCTCAGTCACGGTCGGCTCCCGTCCGGCTCAGCACACGAGCTGGGCCTTGCCGGCCTGGCTGACCATCAGGATCGTGCCCTGCCCGACCGGCGATCCGGCCGGCGCCGCCGAAGGCGAGGGCACCGACGAGGGCGCCGTGCCGGGCGTCGGCGCCGCACCGATCGGCGGGCACGCGGACGGGCCGGTGGGGTTGTTGAACCCCGCGGTGCTCACCAGGTTCCACTGCGCGCCGTCGTAGGTCCGGATGTCCGGTTGCGCCGTCGTGCTCTCGTCGCGCGGGTCGTGGCCGGCCGAGACCGGCACCACCGTCACCTGGTACGTCGGCGGCAGGTTCTCCGGGACGATCGGGCCCGCCGCCAGGTGCAGGGCGGCGCGCAGGCCGGGGCTGAAGTAGACGGCGTCGACACCGGGGATCCGCAGCAGGCTGCCGAGGAGCATCGTCGTCGGCGCGCCGGTGGGTGTCAGGGGTCCGGCTTCGTCCTCCACGATCTCGTCCGGGATGCCCTGGTGCTGCTTCACGACGTCGAAGACCGCCGTGCCGCCCAGATCCGGTCCCAGCGCGCGCACCACCCGGTCGAAGATGTCGCTGCCGGGCGGTGCCAGGATCACCGTGCCGTCGTCGGCGGCCAGGACGGCGCCGTCGTCGCCGAGCGCCGCGGCGTGCAGCCGGCCGTCCTTGGCCTGCTCGGCCTCGTCGAGCAGCTGCTTGATCTTCGGGAAGTCGCGGAGCAGGGCCGCGCCCTCGACCGCGCCGTCGTCGCCGACCACCGGATCGGACGCCGAGACCACGACGGCGTCGCCGTCCTCGTACACCAGCGCCGTCCGGCCGCTGAGCGTCCGCACGGTGACGGTCTTGTCCGAGCGGTCGGGCGGGCCGGTGAGGGCGGCGAACGCGGCGCTCCCGCCGGAGGGCGGCAGGACGCTGAGATAGCCGGTGCCGTCCGGCGGCGGGCCGGGCCCGGCCGTGAAGCCGCCGTCCATGAACGAGGCTGCGCCGGTGTCCGCGTCCGGTCCGCCGATGCGGAACGCCGGGCTGTCCGCGGCGGCCGGCACCGTGGTGGTGACGGCGAGCCAGGGCTGGCCGGGTCCGCCCACGCGGTCCTTGACCGTCCCGTCCGCGCCCTTCATCTCGTACAGCACGCCGTCGGTCGCGGCCGGGACCGTGCTGGAGGTGCCCTTGGACAGCTTGGCCTGGATCGAGGTCAGGGCGCGGCGGACCTTGTCCACGGTCCCGGAGCGCCACTGGACCGTGACGATGTTCGCGGTGTCGGCGGTGTCCAGCGAGCCGAAGTCCTTGCCCTCGTACGTGACGTCTTCCTGGACGCTGTGCCCCTCGGCCCGCACGCTGTAGGTGAGCTCCCGGTCGGTGTCGGAGGAGCGCCAGACCTTCAGGTCCCCCAGCGGGATGACCTTCCGTCCGCTGGCCTTGACGTCCACGCTCGCCGTGTCGCCGGACGTCGACAGCGTGCGGTCGACGCGCTCGGAGACCTTCCCGGAGTCGTCGATGGACAGCCGGCTGATCTCGCCGGTGCCGGAGGTGTCGTCGTAGGTCGACTTCGAGTCGAACAGCCCGGCGCGGGTGACCGAGGTGGGCAGCTCGGGATGGTAGTCCTGGCCGTTGGTGCGGTCGTAGTAGTCGCTGAGGGACACGCCGCCCTCGATCTCCACGTACCCGCAGTCCTGGTAGTCCCTGCTGGGGTTGACGATCAGCGCTTCCTGCGTCGCCGAGGGCGGGGTCAGGAAATCGATCGGGGCCCGCTCGCGCAGCTCGTTGTGCGCGGCGTACCAGTCCTTGAAGGAGGTCGGAGCAGGGGTCTGCGTCTCGGTCGGCAGCAGCGCCTTGCCCTCGTGCGTCAGCCACTCCAGGGCGCCGCTCCAGCGCATGATCTGGTCCAGGCGCTGGTATTGCGGCTCGTAGTCCTCGATGTCCTGCTGGTGCACGTCCCACCACTGCAGGGCCCGGCCGAAGGAGTAGCTGGGCTCGACCTCGGAGCCGTTCGGGCCGTCGTCGCGGACGAACAGCCGGGCCGCCTCGGCCCCGATGTCGATCTGGTTGTCGGTGGAGGCGAAGGCGCTGTCGTTGCGGCCGAACCACAGCCGCCCGGATTCCGACGTCGGGTCGTTCGGGCCGGCGCACTCGCTCCACGGGGTCACCGCCGCCGGATCGGCCAGGAAGCCGCCGACGGCCTGGGTCGGCACGCCCTGGCCGACGCCGGCGACCCAGTTCTTCGTCACGTAGTCGACGTAGGCCAGGGAGTCGCCGACGGCGCTCCCGGCCAGGCCGCCGTCATAGCGGGCCTGGCTCATCGTGGTGTGGCCGTTGAGGAACTCCTCCACCGCCCACAGCTGGGTGCGGTCGGTGGGCAGGCCGAGCCGGGTGTTCAGCGCGGCCTGGTCGTCGCTGGGGCTGTAGAGCTCGTTCTCGACCTGGGTCCGCACGTCGTCGGAGGACTTGAACGGCGAGCCGGTCCAGGAGTTCGACAGCAGGCGGCCGGCGATGTCAGTGCTCAGCGACGGCGCCATGGCCCGGAGGTCGCCGACGGTCTTGGCCGGCAGCGGATCCAACGAGAAACCCGGCGCCAGGCCGCTGCCCTGGGCGTGCGCCTGGTAGCCGTTCTGCAGCACGGTGATGTCGTCGACGGTCATCGGGACCGCCGGCACCCCGGGCCAGCGCCAGCCGGAGGCCGTGACCTGGTCGCCCTGGACGGACAGCTGGGACAGCGACTGGGTCGTCTTCAGGAACGCCGCGAGGTCGTCGAGGCTGGTGATCGGCATGCTCACGTAGCCGTGGTCGGCGCGGACCTGGTCGGGGGTGCTGATCGGGTCCGCGGTGACGTCGGCGGTCTGCGTGCCCTGGTCGATCGTGTAGTGGTGGATCTGGACCAGTTCGGGATCGGCGCCGTGGTCGGTGCGGTACTGGTCCATCAGCAGCCCGACGGTGCGGTTCTCGGACGGATCGCCTTGCGGGACCAGCAGATGCAGCACGCCGCTGGTGTCCGCGAGCTCCCGGCCCGGCCCCACCTGCTGGTCCGCCAGATCGGTGAAACCCTGGTCGCGCACCGGGAGGGTGTCGTAGGACGCGTCACGGACGGCCGCGGTGGTCATCCCCAGGTGCGCGGCCAGCCCGGTCCGGATCCAGTCGCGGATCTGGTCGTCGGCGTCGGAGGCGTCCAGCCCGGTCAGCCGCGAGGCCGCGGCGGAGTAGGAGACGACGAAGCCGGTGCGGGGCACGACGATCTGCGAGGGCGCGGCGGCCTTCGCACCGCCGCCGGCGAAGCCCCAGGCCCCGAGGCCGATGCCGGCGGCCAGGACGGCGGCCGCCGCCGCGCCGGCCAGGCGGCGGCGGTCGGCCACGGCGCCGCGCAGTGTCCAGGTGCTCATCGCGTCCCACCGTCCTGCCGCTCGCGGCCAGTGTCAGTGTTCGTAGCTCTATCTATGTCTGTGTCTGTATCTGCGTCTGTAGCTGTATCTGCGTCTGTGTCTGTTTCAGTGCGGCCGGTGCCGATCCTCACTCACCGGTCACGGGTTCGGCGCGTCGCCCGGGTTCAGCGTGGACACCGACAGGTTGCCGTTGACCTGCCGGGTCAGCGTCAGCGTCCAGTCCGAGTCACTGAAGTCCCAGGTCGAGTCGGTCTTCTGGTACGAGCACTGGCGGCTGAACTTCTGCGCCGCGCTGTCCCAGTCGCTTCCGGAGCTGACGTAGATGTCGAAGGTGCTGCCCGGGATGTCGCTCAGCGTCGTGTTGGCGTTGGCCCGCACGTAGACCGAGGCGACCGGGGTCTTGGTCCCGGCCTTGGTCAGCGTGACGATGGCGTCGGTGCCGGAGTTGTTGATGGTCAGCGACCCCGGCCCGGAGGAGTGCCGCAGCACCTGGCCGTTGCCCAGCTGCCGGTTCTGGTCGGCGATCGGCGCCGGCAGGAAGGACGCGAGGTCCTTGCCGTAGGAGGGGTCCACGGCGTTGAGCGAGGTCGCCACGCCCCGCA
This sequence comes from Catenulispora sp. GP43, assembly GCF_041260665.1. Lineage (NCBI taxonomy): Bacteria > Bacillati > Actinomycetota > Actinomycetes > Catenulisporales > Catenulisporaceae > Catenulispora > Catenulispora sp. GP43. The sequence goes on from NZ_JBGCCT010000032.1 coordinate 127,140, forward strand.
GGGACGTCGCGCCGGCCGAACGCGTGAACTCGGCCAGCGCCGCGGCCGAGGTGCACACCGTCGACCCCAGGTCGCTCGCCGTGGTGCCCGCCGACGTCGAGAAGTCCCGCAGTGCTTGCGCCAGCTGGGTCGTCGACGCCGACAGCGCGTCCGGCGGGTCGCTGGGCATGCCGTCGGACAGGGTCTGCGCGTCCGCCGACAGCTTGTTCAGCGCGCTCTTCGCGTCATCGGTCGAGTGGGCGTTGGCGACGGCTTGGAAGTCCGGCGCCAGTTCCGTGCCGATGGCCGTCAGGCTCTGCGCGTAGGCCGCCGAGCTCATGGTGGTGGGGCTCGGCGAGGAGGTGGTGACCTCGGCCGAGGTGTCGGAGGAACTGGTGCCGTAGGACTGGTTCGAGGAGGAGGAACTGCTGCCGCCGCCACCGCATGCCGCCAGGGACCCGACCAGAACAACACCGGCCAAGGCGTAAGCACCTTGAACGCGCGACCGCGATATAAGACTATTGACCATTTCCGTACCCCCATCCCGCGAGAACGTCGACCTGCGGCGTCTCATCATCCCCGGACGCCCGTGTTGAGGAACACCAATATTCTGATGCCTGCCACTGACAGGTCGAGGCGTTATCGACGGGTTGCGTGTTGCGATCCCACGGAATGAGACTGACGGTCCCGTCCGGCGGTTGCTTCCGGGACGGGCACGCCAGCCGGCGCTACGGGAGCGCCTCGATCAGTTCTCTCATTTCCAGAGGGCACTGCGCCAGGACATTCCGCACCGAGCCCTTAACGGCGCGAATCGCCGCGATGATGATCGGGTCGTCTACCCGATCATCCAAAGCGTCACTGAGCATCGCGAGCGGTGTGAGCACCGAGGTCTGTACGGCGATCGGCAGCGCGTCCATGTACGCGTAATCGTCGGTGAGCACCAGATCCACCAGAGCGGTGGCCGTTCCACGGACGGCGTCCATGTCACGATCCGCTGCTTGCGTCGGACGCGCCATCGTTTGAACCCCTCCCCCGTGTCCCCGCAGGTCAAGCGGGGAACAAAAAAGAGCGTTGCCATAGCGGTGATCGCCCGGACAGGGAGTCCACTCAGATGCGCCTGTCAGCTACACCTGTACCTGCGGCTGGCCCGCGACCACCAAACCCGACTCGTACGCCAGCACCACCGCCTGGGCCCGGCTCGAGAGGTTCAGCTTGGCCATCGCGCGGTTCAGGTGCGTCTTCACCGTGCCCTCGCTGACCACCAGCCGCTCGGCGATCTCGCCGTTGGACAGGCCGGTGGCGACCAGGCGCAGGACGTCGGTCTCGCGGGTGGTGAGCGCGGCCAGGGCGGCGCGCTCGGCCGAGGAGGCGGCCTCGGGGCGCCGGGAGCGGGGGACGAGGCCGACCGCGGGCCAGTCCGCGGCGGCACCCGGCGCCGGGGCCGGGGCCGGTCCGGCGCCCGGCGGCAGTCCGGCGCCGGGGCCGGGGCCCTGGGGTTCGCCGTCGAGGCCGGCGGCGGTGACGTAGGCCTGGACCAGGCGGCGGGTCACGGTCGAGGAGAACAGCGTGTCGCCGTCGGCGACCGCCTTGAGCGCCGCGAGCAGGCGCTCGGGCGGGGTGTCCTTCAGCACGAAGCCGTCGGCGCCGGCGCGGAGCGCCTCGTACACGTACTGGTCCATGTCGAAGGTGGTGAGGATGAGGATGCGCGGCAGGTTCTCGCGGCCCGAGGCCAGGATCGCGCGGGTCGCGGCGATCCCGTCCATGTCCGGCATCCGGATGTCCATCAGCACCACGTCGGGCTCGGTGAGCGCGGCCATGGTCACCGCCTCGGTGCCGTCGCACGCCTCGCCGACCACCTCGTAGCCGGGCGCGGCGCGCAGGATGGCCGCCATCCCGGCCCGGATCAACACCTGGTCGTCGACGATCAGAACCTTGACCATGCTGTCCCGCCGCCTTCTGTTCCTCCGGCGTCCTTCGCCGGCGCCTCTGGCACTACCCCGACGGTACCGGACCATTCATACTCGGTGGTTGGCAACTCGATGAAGATCTCAGACGGTGCCGTCCTCGGCCCACATCTCGGCCGGGTCCCCGTCGCACGGCGCCTCCGACACCGAGCCTCCCGCCGCCTTCAGGCACAGCAGGTCGGCGCCGTTCTGGAGCTCGGTGGCCCCGCCGGAGCCGCCGGTCTTGGACCACAGCTGCGCCATGTCGCCGCTGCACGACTTGATGCTCACGCCGCCGCCACCGGTCAGGCAGTCGTTGCTGTCGCCGTTGACCAGCTCCTCCTGGCCGGTGACGGCCCCGAGGATCCCGGTGAGCGGCACCGTGGACTCCCAGCCCTGCCCCTTGACGTCCGCGCAGCCCTGGTGGCCGGCGCCGCCGCCGGACTGCGCCAGGCAGTCCCCGGTCGCCGAGTTCCGCAGCCGGTGGAAGTTCGCCGGGAGCAGCGGTCCGGTCGCCGAGGTCGCCGGCGGCAGTCCCGGGGCGCTGGAGGACGCTACCGTGGTCGTGACCGTGTGGCTCGGCGCCGCCGAGGAGCTGTGGCGGGTCTCCGACGGCGAGCTGCTGGAGCTCGACCGCGAGGAACTGGACGCCGACGAGCTGTGCGCGGCGGCGGACGTGCTGGCCGGGCCGGTGCTGCCCGTGGTCGGCGTCAGACCGGGGGCGGCGGTGTTCTTGGACGTCGCCGAACCCTGCGACGTCACCAGGAAGTACGCACCGACGGCGACCACGGCGAGCAGCGCGACCACCGCCAACGGCTTGCCCGCGCCGCGCCGGCCGCCCGCGTCGGCTCCGACCGCCGACCGCTCGCCGTATCCGCCGCGCCGGCCTCGACCGGCGTCTCGACCGTCGCGACCGTCGCGACCGCCATCTCGGCCAGAGTCTCGTCCGCCGCCCCTGCTGCTGTCCCGGCCGCCGTCCGCAGCGACGCGCCGGTCCTCCGGCCGCCGCCGGCTGCCGCCGCGCGGGCCGGGGATCGGCGCGTCGGCGTCCACCCGGTCCGGACGGACCATGGTGTCGTCCGGACGCGGAACGTAGTCGTCGTCCCCGGAGTAGACGGCCATGGCGTCGGTCATGTCGACCGAGCCGGACGGATCGGCCGGGGCCGGGAGAACCGGCTCCGGCGGCGATGGTGGCGCGGCGGCGAACGCGGGCGCCTCCGGATCGGCCATCACCAGCGCGGCCGAGCGGCCGTCGGGGATCAGGGCCCGAAGAGCGCGGCCGAAGGCGGCCGCGTCCGGGAACCGGTCCTCGGGCTCCTTGGCCATGGCCCGCTCGATGACCGCCGGCAGCCCCGGCATGTCAGGGCACTCCAACCTCGGGGCCGGCTCGCTCAGCGCCAGGTATATGGTCCGGCGCACGTCCTGGCCCGGGCCGCCGAACGGCGGGTGGCCGGCGATGAGCTCGTACAGCGTCGAGCCGAGCGCGTACACGTCGGAGGAGGCCGTCGGCACGCCCCGCGTCATCAGCTCCGGCGCCGCGTGCTGCGGGGAGAACACGTCGAGCACCGAGCTGGAGTTGCTGGCGTCCAGCAGCCACGACACGCCGAAGTCGGCCAGCGCCGGCTCGCCGTACCGGGAGACCAGGATGTTGTTGGGCTTCACGTCCCGGTGCAGCACCCCGAGCGCGTGCGCGGCGTGCAGCGCGTCGGCGATCTTCGCGCCGACCCCGGCCGCCTGCGGCCCGGACAGCGGGCCGCGCCGGTTCAGCCACTGCTTCATGGACCCGCCGTCGTACAGGTCCATGGCCAGGTACGGCCGGCCCGCGGCCGTCGTCCCGGTGTCCAGCACGGTCACCACGTGCGGGTGGTCGCTGAGCCGGCCGGCCAGCCGGACCTCGCGCTCGAACCGGCGCCGGGCGTCCTCGTCGGGGCCGACGATGGTCAGCAGCTTGAGGGCGACGTCGCGTTCGAAGGACTCCTGCACGGCCCGGTAGACCACGCTGAAGCCGCCGTGCCCGATGCGCGTCAGATCCCGGTATCCCCGGACGCGCTCCGGCCGCTCCGGCCGCTCGGCAGCCTGCGCCGCCTTCGGCACCTTCGGCGCCGTACCCGTCGAACCACTGTGGCGTGTCATGACCTGCGTTCCTGTCCGTTCCACGACATCGGCGATATCCCCGGCGAAACAAAAGCACGACGGGGCGGTGGGGGGGGGGGGGGGGGGGGGGGCGGCGCCCCCCCCCCCCCCCCCCCCGCCGGGGGGGGGGGGGGGGGGGGGGGGGGGGGGGGCGGGCGCGCCCCCCCCCCGGGGGGGGGGGGGGGCCGTGCGCGC